>JAISQR010000464.1 GCA_031274035.1 Treponema sp.
GCGCCACCTCCCTTTCGGGAAAGGCCGTAAAATAAAAAAGCGATTTAATCACCCGCCTCCGATCCGATCTCTCGGTGCCCCCGGAATTGGGTGGTTAAATCGCTCTTGGTCCCGGGGGCTACGGGTTCAATCTTTGTTTACAAAGATTATATATTAAACATATCTTTGTAAACAGAGTTTGTCAAGTAAATTCCCCCCCTTTTTGAAAAAAATGTCTGTTTTCGGAGATTTTTTGTCGATACTCTATCATGGACATTTCCGGAGAAAAACTGGTATCCAGAATTGGTGAATTGGTCGATAAAAAAGGACTAAAGAGGGTTGATATGTATGAAATAGTTCCATCGGGAACCTTATCAGCCTGGAAGAAGGGGCAAGAACCCAGGGCTTATACCATTTGCAATTTGGCAAATTTCCTTGGAACCTCAATCGATTTTCTCTTGACCGGAAAAGACAAATCCAGTATCACCTCAGAAGAACAGACCCTCCTAATCGGCTTCCGTCAGCTCGACACGCGGGATCGGGAAGATTTGCTGGGAAATCTGCAAATGAAACTGGACAACGCAAAAAAGGGCGACATTATATCCAACTCGGGGAACGCATAACATGGCTGGATTAAGCTTGAGGGAACAGGAGGGCAGATATGGATACTGTAATCGGCATTATCATTGCGGTATGTATAATTTTTTATTTTATCGGCAGAAAAAAACAGAAGGGCAAATCACAAAAAAACAATATACCAACACAAAAAATAGGTCAGGTATATTATACAGAAAGGGAGATACCGGACGATTCAGAGGAAGCCATACGAATAAAGGCACGGCAGGAAGCCTGGTCAAAAATGACTCCTGCGGAACAATCAAAAAAGCTTGAAACTGAAACAAGAGAACGAATGCAAGCAGCAGACCTTAAACTGTACATCTGGTCCTCCGCTAACGACGAACGTACCTGTTCAGCTTGTAAAATTATGGAAGGCTTGCTCTGCAAATGGACTGATCCGACAGTCTATTCAAAAAATGGCGGCAAAACATGGATTTCCCGTCCAAAGGGCGCGGTTTTACTACACCCTGGGGAAAATATATGCGAAGGCGAAGGGTATTGTCGATGTACAGCGCTCAGCTATTGGCCGGAATTAGTAGGTGAAATATGAAAAACGCCATTTCATCCAACAAAAAAGCCCGGAAAATTAACACATCCCGGGATTTTTCTAACAGAAATAGGCTTTTAACTTACATTTTGGATTAACAATTACAACGCCTTTTTAAGTATTTCCGGGTGAGCTATTGAATACTCCAACACAGAAGCCATTACCCCGGTATAGCCCTTGCCTAAAGCTTTGTACTGCTCTATCGTTTTCTGGTTAAGCCGGATTCCGACTGTTTGTTTAAGATTCCGCTTTCTTGCCTCCGCACATAGATAGGCCAACTGCTCAGGAGAATAAACCGGGCTGTCTTCGTCAGAAGTAATTGGCATACCGGCAGCACGCTCGATCCTTTCAAGCTGCTCCTTGGTCGGCTTATCGCCGGGTTTAAGTATTGACGTTATTTTCATGGTATATCCCCTCTTCGGCCTTTGTCGCCGGCCGCGCTGAAATCAATCTGATAACTTCTCCCCGTTCGGTATAAACAACGAAAAGCACATTATTGACTATTCCTATGGCTATCCACCGTTCTTCATCACCGCTATGGAATAGGTCCGGCAGTATAACCTTCTTCGGATCGTTAAAGACGAACCGGGCATCCTCGAACGAAATACCATGTCTTTCCTGGTTGAGCTTATTTTTTTCCTCGTCCCATTCAAATGATAATTCGATCATACTTTAAGTATAGCATAATGTTATACATTATGCCAAGTTTTTTATGAAGCAAATACAGGCATTTTTTAAGGGGGACGGTCTATGTTTTATCGCTCTTATGCCGGTTGCAATACCGGTGGGCAAGCTGGGCGTTTTTCAGGGTGGTCGATCCCCCCTGGCTGAACGGAACAATATGGTCCACCTCGGCATCCTCGATCATCAAAATCTGGTTCCCGCAGAGCTTACAGGTCGGATCAACCTGGAATAGCTGGCGCTTCATCTCGTAGCTGAAATTCCGGGGCTGCGGGTCGGATACAATGCCCTCCAAAACATCAAACCACTTCTTGAACCGCAGGTTAACCGCCGCCGTCGTGCTGGTCTGTAATTCAATGGCCCGGAAGAATTCCGGGTCATCAAGGCAGAGCTTAATCAGTGCTTCCCGGATTTCGTCATAATGCCCGGCTATCTGGTTTTTCTCATACCGGGTAAATCCGCACATCTGGATGTCGAATAGGGCCAGGTTTATACGGCTTGTAACCCATCCGCCATGTTCCGGTTATCCCGCAGCTCTTTGTTACAAAACTGCTTATAGCTCGGCTTGTAGTTGAGGTACGTCTTTTCAGACAGGGCAAAAAACCGCAGGATCATGCCCCGGTAAATCATCCGCTTTCTGAAATTGTCCTTGCGGACCATCTGGTGGAACTCCGGCTCTTTCTCGGCAAGCTCCCGGAGAAGGTCGATGTACTTCCCCCGGAATACCGTATTGCGGATTTCATCCTCATTGAGCCGCATTGAACCGGTATTGAGCCGTTCAAAAATATCAAACTTCACATCGGTTTCGGAGTCGTGTTTGATTATGTTGGTGTGGAGTGCGGTATTCAGTATTTTACGCTGAACGCTCCGTTCCAGGTCTGTAAAATACAAATTTTTGTATTCACTGAGAATTCCCAATCCCAAAAGCTTAAAGGCGTGTCCGTCCGGGAACTTACCCTCGATGAAGCTCATACAGGAAGTGAGCCGCTGCTGTCCGTCAATAACGCTATACCTGCCGTCCTCTTCTTCGGCCAGGTATATAGCCGGAATGGGTACATCTAAGAGAATTGACTCAATGAGCCGGCTTGCCTTCCAGTCGTCAAAGACGAAATTACGCTGGTAATCGGGTTGCAGGTCCAGGTCTTGCCGCGTCTTCATCGCCTGAAGCTCGCCAATGGAATAGTCCTTTGGCTGCCAGAGTATTTTCCGGTTTTGTTTTGAGTCAATAACCGGCCCGTCATCATGTTCATTACCCGGATAATCTCCATCGAGATCGGGATTCGTTTCTTCGGTCATACCTTCTCCGTTAGGATATTTTCGGCAAATATAAATAAAAACCGTAGTTGTTGTTTTCCACAAGCAAGGTTTTTAGAGGTTCCCTATAAAAACTCGAACCCTTCAGGCAACGCTTTTCGGCAAAATCTGTAGCTTATACCCCAGAATGTCAAGAACTTTAGACACCGTTGAAAAAGACGGGTTTCCATCCCGCGAAAGAGACTTATAAAGGCTCTCACGGTTAAGTCCGGTTTCCTTTGCTATAGCTGCCATACCCTTGGATCTGGCTATTGCGCCGATAACGTCAAAAAGAGTTTCAAGATCGTTTTCTTTCATGGCTTCTTCCAGGTAGAGATATACATCTTCTTTGGTATCAATATCCTCAGCCATATCCCATTCATATAGTTCCATTTTCAAGCTCCTTCAAAATTTCTTTTGCCTTGGTTATATCCGCTTTCTGAGTCGATTTATCGCCCCCGCAAAGCAGGACAATAATAATGTCCTTGACTTTTTATAATAAATCCGGTAACCCGGACCATAATCAATTTTTAGCTCCATGATTCCGTCTCCGACTGGTTCTTGAATCCCGAAATTGCCTTTCTTGACAGAATTCAAACGCAAGTTGATTTTAACTTTTGCCAGTCGATCAGAAAGGTTCTTTTTCCAAATTCTGTAAACCGCTGTATAGCGAATTTTGTTCATACTTTGATAGTAGTATATATGCTACAGTTTGTCAAGTAAAATATTTTTCCGAAAAAATAATAAAGACCGTGGTTGTTGTTTTCCACAAGTTGTTCACATCAGTTTTTCAAGAACTGAATAACAATTAAATTTATATTGAGCCTGTTCCAAAACCCCTAAATAAACAACTGGAGGTACTTTAAGGCCGCCAGGCATATTACCGCAGCCATCAAAACAAACGATACTTTCTTATACCCTTTCACATATATTGAACGGG
>JAISQR010000484.1 GCA_031274035.1 Treponema sp.
CTGGCCGACGAAGGACATACCTGCGTGGTCTTTTCTTCCGAACTGCCGGAAGTTCTGTCCTGCTGCGACCGTATTTTTCTGCTCTACGAAGGGGAAATGAAAGGTATACTGGACAATGCCCCGGACCTGGACAGTAACAGGATCCTCCATATCGTTGCGGGAGGTACGGCATAATGGGCGCAAAAATTTCAAGTGGAAACAGGCTGTCAAAGCAGAATTACCTTACCCTCTGGATGCTCGGCCTGCTCGTGGTTCTTATCGTCGTGGTATCGATACTGCAGCCAGCCTTTCTTTCACCGGGAAATCTCAGGAATGTCATCAACCAGAATGTGGCGCTTATTATAATAAGCATGGCCGTTACAATGCTTATGACCACGGGAAATTTCGATGTATCCGTGGGGGGAATTATCGGCATGGGGGGCGTACTCTGCGCGTGGTTTTCCCAGTCGACCGTACAGGGCGGGGCGGGGCTCCCCTATGGGATTGCCATTGTACTGGCCCTCACCGCAGCAGCTGGTTTAGGCCTCTTGAACGGCCTTCTTGTTGAACGTGTTGGGGTGGCATCGATTATCGTAACCCTGGGCACCATGTCGATAGCCCGGGGCATCGCCTATATCGGCGCTTCAGGGTCCATGGTAACAACAGGCCTGCCCAAAGTATTCAGGGTTTTCGGCGTTACGGAAATAGCCGGATTTTTTTCGCTTCCTATGATCTTTATGATCATCATAGTCCTTGCGTTTTTGTTTGTTGAGGCAAGAACGGTCTTTGGACAAAGGGTGTACTTTATCGGGGCGAACCGCAACGCCGCAAAACTTTCGGGGATCAAGGTAGGCCGCCAGATCATCACCCTGTTTGTCATAAGCGGCTTTCTATCCGGTTTCGCGGGAATCATACTTGCCTCTAAACTCGGCGGAGGGGAATCCAAGGTCGGTCTCTCCTATGAATTTGACGCCGTCGTAGCCACGATCCTCGGCGGGACGAGCGTAACCGGAGGAAGCGGTACGGTCATCGGTACGGTGATAGGGGTGTTCATCATAGGAATACTCTCCAACGCGCTGAATCTATTCGGCGTAGGGACGGACTGGCAGTCCATTGTAAAGGGCCTTGTTATCGTTGCGGCCATCCTTTTCCAGCGCTTCGCGGCGGGCCGCCGGGCGTCAAGGGCAGCATAAGGAGGAACAAGAATCATCATGTTAAATATCAGGCAGATTTCCTGGAGGACGGCGATCAAGAATGTCTATGTCTTCGGCATCCTGGCCGGCGTCGTCATTATCTTTACCATTATTTCGGCAAAATTCATTTCGCCCCCCAGCTTGGCTTTTTTAATTCAGAAGGTAGCGCCCCTTTTGATATGCTCGGTGGCCGTAACCCTGCTGATGATGTCGGGCCATCTGGATCTTTCCGTGGGCAGTATCCTGGCCTTTTCCGGCGTAATAATGGCTCTGTTGAGCAGGGGCGGCATACCCGCCTGGCGGGCGGTGATTATCTGCGTTATCCTTGGCGCTGTCCTGGGATCGGCAAACGGCTTTTTAACCGTCAAGCTTAGAATAACGCCGGTCATCGGTACTCTGGTTACGATGAATATACTATTGGGGGCGGCAAAGATACTCTGCGGCGATTCGATCCCCTATGTGAAGGGCGTACAGCGGGACTTTTCCATCATTGGCAGAGGAAAGATCGAAGGCTGGCCCATTTCGATTTTCTTTATCATAGCGGCTATAATTATCTTTCTGATTTTGCAGAGAAAGAGCGTCTTCGGTAAATACGCCATCGCCATAGGGGGTAACCGCGACGCCGCTTCCCTTGCCGGCATCAACGTAAATAAAATCGTGTGGCTGCTGTATATCTTTTCCGGAACGGCGGCGGCTATGGCCGGCTGCCTTACGGCGAGTAATATGAATGTGGCCGATGCCACTTCGGGACAGGGCTTTGAACTTGACGTGATTACCGCCATTCTAATCGGCGGGACCAGCTGGTCCGGAGGTGAAGGTTCGGTGGTCAGGACCATTGCCGGGGCCTTCCTCGTGGCGGTTCTCTCTATAGGACTGAATATGGCAAATGTACCGTCCTTTTATCAATATGTCGTCAAAGGCGGCGTTCTGATTGCGGCGGTGTATCTGGACAAGATTGTACGGGAAAAAATCAGCGTTTAACAAAGCAGTACGGAGGAAAACAGTATTTAACAGTATATTGTCGGTGTAGATGTGGGTACCACGGGTACTAAGAACTTATCCGGAAATAAGACCTGGATGAACCGGGATAAGTTTACGCCAGAGGATGATAGCACAAGCGAAGTTAAGCAAGCCCAAATAGTTAGCGGATTTTTTCTTATACCGTATCAGCAATTTCCTGAAACGATTCAACCACGAATGGCAGACCTCCACCATCCATTTTTTGTCCGGTAACATCTGCAACAATAAAATGGCTTTTTGATATTTCATATAAAATCTCACCGGATACTTCGGCGTTGTGTTCCTTCTTATTAATCCGCATCGGGATAAAACCCGTAGTTTTAATTGCCATCCGCAATCGAATTAAAAAATGTATCCCTTGAATTATTAAACCACATCGCCTCGAATACTTTTTTCAAATTATTACTTTCTATGTTTTTTCAATCTCAATCCAGCCATTTTCCGGTATTATAAAAGGATTAATAGAAAATGAACCAACAGTAGTTTTCTGAAGATCAATGTTAATATCTGAATTGCGAAAACGTTTTTCTCAAATTCCATACCAAAAATCTTGTGGGCCATTTTATATACCTCCCTTTCCTCCTAATCCTGAACTATAATATCCTTCCGCATACTGACCACTTTCCGCCGTTTATTGTTCATTTCATCATTCGGAACAAATCCGTTTTTCCGGTAAAATTCCATAACGCTTTCGTTATGCTCAATATCAGCGTCCACGGTGACAAAGCGGCAGGCAAAATAGTGTTCATTACAAGCCTCGGCGATATGGGCGGCCATTTCAATCATCAAGGAACCGATACCTCGGTACTTTTCCTGAAAGGAAGCGGAAACCGCCAATTTTGCTATCTTCATTGCAGGAATGGTCTTAAAAGGATAGTCCAGGTTATGCAGTTCCTTTTCGGTTACGGACAATTTAATGGCATCGGCAATAAGGGACATATAGGCGGCTATTGCACCGGTAGACCGTTCCCGAAAAAGCCAGGTTAGAGCCATTCGGTCATTTTGGGAACGGACCGCCTCATTCAATAGATACTCATTATATTCCGCTATAGGGCAGGAAAAACTATCAAGCCGGATTTTACCGGCAAGCTGTTCCAGTAGAAATAATTTTTTATCATGGGTGATGGACTTTCGGGAAGCGGGCTTCATTTAGCCGTCAATTCTTTGAATAAATCCCGGCGGGCTTTGGAACGCTTAATATCCTCCGGGGCGGGTTTCCGGCGTATTTGAGCAATAACATCCTGGATAATTTTCTTATCATTGATGGTAGTCGACTCTACCGGCTTGATAGTAATACCCATAATTCTTCCTCTTTTAAAAAATATATCAGAAAAGAGAGTAAAGGGCAAGGGGTATTCTCTTTGAGATTTACACTTTTCCCCTGTAGATCTAGGGGTTATACCGGCATATCACCTGTAAACCGCCACTTTCCACGAAGGAAACTACGATAACCCCTTCATCCGTCCGGTTGGTAAAGACCTGGGAGTTTTCCAGCAGGACAAAAGAGGCGGATTTATCCTCTGTTTTGAAGGTGATAGTATCCCCCTTCGCCGATACGGCGATCCCCTCCGGGTTTTGGAGGGCTGTTTCTTTGATTGATCCCCTGTTGTCCGGCGTTTCTATGGTTACCTGGCAAACTTTTTTATCCTGAAGCAGGGCCGTAACTTCCAAGGCTTTCGAGCACATATCCTATCAATATGACCCTTTTATGGGAAAATTTGCAAAAAATATCGCAAAAAGGGCTAAACCTAGCCGGGGGGCTAATATCTCCCCGGGGAAGGGGGTTTTATGCTGGTGTTATGGAAGAAGTCATTGAAACCGGCCCTGCCGGGGAAGGCGGGAATTCAGCC
>JAISQR010000498.1 GCA_031274035.1 Treponema sp.
AGGAGTTTGTGGGGCTTTGCCCAAAAATCGTATAAATTTGCAATTTATTGCAAATTTATACCTTGCAAACTCCCATCGAACCAAAGGTTCGCGGAGCCCCGTTAATCGGAATTTTTGCATATATGCAAAAATTCCCGATCAATGGGCATGCTGTACTCTTCAAGTATTCGGAGTTTGCCTAAAAATATAATTAATATAAGGAGAAACTTATGGCGGCGGCAATCCGTGAACCGCAACAGGGCCTAACCTTTGAGGATGTCTGGGCCGCATTGATGGAGCTTAGGGAATCGCAGGCGGAAACTGATAGGCAAATTCGGGAAGCTCAAGCGGAAACTAACCGGCAGATTCAGGAAGCTCAAAGGGAACTTAGAGAATCCCAGGCAAAAACTGACCGGCAGATGCAGGAAACCGACCGCAAGATAAGCAAGCTGGGAAGCCGGATCGGCGATCTTATCGAGCATTTGACCGCGTCAAATATCCTGGAAAAATTTAAAGAACAGAACTACGAGTTTAACCATATTTCCCGCAACCATAAACTTAAAGATACAAATAACCAGATTATGGCGGAAATTGATATTCTTTTGGAAAACGGGGAATACGCCATGGTGGTAGAGGTAAAATCCCTTTTAACCTTAGCGGATGTGAAGGAACATATAAAACGGATGGGAACCCTTAGAAAGTATGCCGATATACACCATGACCAGCGGAAATATATAAGCAGCGTATCCGGCGCGCTAATTGAAGACGCCGCCAGAAATTTTGCACTGGAAAAGGGCATTTATGTGATTGAACATACAGGAGACGCGGTACAGATACGCGCCCCCCAAAAGGCGCGGGCTTGGTAGCGTGTTCTGAGGGGCGGGCGAAGAAGGCGCCTTTTCATTTTAAGAAGCCGGCTTGTTGGTCTGATCCTCAAAGCAGGCGCATACACCTAGGAGCCGCGGACACTTCGTGTCCGATTGCACTTGTGGATTTTTTGCATATTCATGCAAAAAATCCCGATCAATGGGCATATTTTCGGAGTTTGTAAGGTATAAATATTCATAAATATGAATATTTATACTATTTTATGCGCGAAGCGCAACAAACTCCTAGGGCTATGGAAGCCAGCCTGGTTGCCGTATCCGCAGCCCGGCTGGTCAGGATAAGCGGACGGCGGGCGCCCATGATTATGCCGGCGCTTCGGGCGTTTCCCAGGTACATAAGGGATTTGTAGAGAATGTTCCCCGCCTCAATTGTTGGGGTAATAAGAATGTCCGCATCACCTGCAACCTGGCTGTTGATTTTTTTTATACCGGCGGATTCGCCGCTTAGGGCGTTGTCCAAAGCCAGGGGCCCGTCCACAATGCAGTTAGTCTTGCCGGAACGCATATACATCTGGGTAATTATGGCGGCGTCAGCCGTACAGGGCATCTTATCAGGATTCACCTGTTCCAAAGCGGCAAGCAGGGCAACCTTGGCTTGCATAATCCCCATGCTCCGCGCAAGGGCTACGGCATTCTCTATTATGCTTACCCTCTGTTCAAGATTGGGTGCAATGTTCACCGCGCCGTCGCTTAAAAAGAGCAGCTTATGGTAGAACGGCGATTCTATCACGCCTACATGACTTATCAGCTTCCCCGTATTGAGGCCCATATCCTTACGGAAGGCCGTGCGCAGAAAAGTTGCGCTTTCAACAAGACCCTTCATTGCAAGATCCGCTTTGTTATCCCTGACAAGTTCTATGGCAAGGTTTACCGCCCTGGTTCTATCCGGTACGTCTACCGTGCAAAAACCGGTAAGATCAATGCCCGCCCTTTCGGCATGATCCTTTATGGCGCTTAAATCCCCAATAAGAATGGAATCCGCAATGCCGAGTGTTCCCGCCTCTGCGCAAGCCGCAAGCACCGAAGGATCATCGGCTGCCGCAACCGCTATGCGCAGAGGCTTTCTTAGGGAATCGTCCGCGAGACCCCTGGCCGTGTTGATAATACCGGCAATGGTTTTCATCTTGTTACCTGCTTATATCTTAATTATAGAAGGTATATCTCAACCTCCGGCGGTTTTAAAAGTATCCCTAAGATTATATCGGAATTCCTGCGTATTATTCAGCAGCTTTCCGGTATATACACTTTGTTCATTATGAAGACGTATGGTCATCTCCGGCTGAGGCAGCCGCGCCTGGGTAAGACTCTTTATAATAAGGAATCTGAGCACGCTTACCGCGGCGCTGCTTTTCGTAATTCGGCCCCCTATTGTAAAATTTTGACAGAACGGCGCCCTTGCAAGACGGGTGTACCGCCATGAGTGGAGATTATTGACGGCATAGATTTTAAGCCAGAGATTGGTCAGAAGCTCACAGGCGCCGTCATCGGTAATACGGCCCTCGTCAATATCCTTTTCAAAGAAGGGCGCCAGGTACTGATCGATATGGCCAAAGGAAAGGGAATGATCCTTGCTTTCTATTTGAAGGCAAAGATGGACAAGCCAGAGGGATTGCACCGCCTCATAAAAGTTGGCGGCCGGTTCCCAGGGAACTTTGCGGAGGATAAGGCTCATTTCCAGAAGCTCTTCCCTGCGGCGGCTGCATTTTTCAGAGAATGCCATGTGGTCGGCAAGGCCCGCATAACGATTGGCAAAGTTCCTCAGCGCTTCTGTAACGATAATTCCCGCCTGATAGAAATGGAATTGAGCAGTATTTAACCGGTAATCCATATCCAGATTATCGAGCATATTCCCGGCCTCTTCCCAGTACGACTTGAGGCCCTTTTTCAGAATCCGGCTGTAATCCATCATCACGTTATTCCCCGCATCATCCTGACAGGAGCCGGGACTGGAGAATAACCCCGCACAGGGAGGCATTGCGGGCAGGGAACTGTTTTTAATGGCATGATGTTCCCAGAAAGGCGCAATAGAGCGAAGCTCTTCTTTGGTATCGGCGGTAATATAAAAACGATCCCGGGGCCGTTTATCGAAGTATTCAAGTTCTGCGATAATCCAGTCCATATTATATTCAGGGAAAACAGACGCCGAGCGGTTTTGCGGCGCATGATTCCCTGCAAGAAATGTATGTTCTTCAATAAATATCTCCATGCGCTCAAGGATTTCCTTGAGCATTAATGCCCTGCGTATGACCAGCGGCTTATCCATATTATTGCTGTAGGCCTCTGTTACAATCTGTGCCCGCTGTGCATAAATACAGGGTTGTTTATTGAAGATATCCTCCCGCAAGACCTGCATCCGTGAACTTAATTCGCCAAAATGATTGTTTATTAAAGTAAAGGAATTCACTTTATCTCCTCATACATTAAGAATTTTTAGAAGAACAGGTTTTAGTCTTTAATATACTAACTACCTGGGAAATAGTGAATCGAATATAGCAGTAATCCTGCGGCAAGAAATAATAGCATACCGTAAAAAGCAGAGCCGCCCCTTTTATTGTTCATCTATTTTGACTTTGTAGACGGAAACACCCTTTTCCAAAAGAAACGCTTCCTTGTCAGCCGGTATCTTTTCATCCGTATAGACCGCACGAACATCCTCGGTGTTGATAAGCCCTACTACTCCCTGATGAAAGAATTTTTCGGATTCGGTCAATACTATTATCTGCCGGGCCTGTTCCGCCAGATCGCGCACTGTCTGGGCCCGCAGGTAATCTTTTCCGGTAAAGCCGAATTTTTCGGTAAAACCATCCGTCCCGATAAAAAATTTGTCCGAGAAGAAGTCCGCGGAGCTTTTCTGGGTTATCGGGCCGACCGTCACCTGAGACTCGCCCAGGTAGTAACCTCCCAGAAGGATGACCTTTCCATAAGGAGCATACCGGATGTGATTTGCAATGAAGACAGAATTGGTAACGATAGTAATATCCCGTTTGGTATTGGCTATTTCTTCCGCAAGGATAGCACAACAGGAACCAGATTCTATCATCATCGTTTCTCCGTCTTCAACTGTTTCCGCCGCCTTTTGCGCAATCAAATGCTTTACCTTGTAGTGGCGGGCCATGCGTTTTCCGATGTCATCCCCTGTATCAATACAGGCAAAGCCATGTTCCCGGCGTATAAGATCCCGATCCTCAAGATAGTCAAGGTCCTTACGTACCGTAACCTGGGAAACTTCCAGCATCTCAGCCAAAATGGAAACTTCAATCCTCTGATACTTGGAAAGGATTTCCAAAATCTTTGTGTGTCTATTTGTCATTATACCCTCTCTTTGTGTAGGTCTATCCGGTAGCGCCGCCGTTTTGACGTGGTTAGTAATGAATGATTTTTTTCATTACTTAAATATAAAATACAGACATTACTAAAATAGTCAAGAAAAATATTTCATTCGTAAAAAATAAGTTATCTTTTGTATTTTATTATAATAGAGTTATTAATATTAATAGAAATTATTGATATAATAGATATTTTTTATATCGATTGGAAGGCGTGGTCCATACCCCGTCAGACCTTTGGTCTGCGCTTGCTCCTGGGTATCTTCGTTGGAGTGCGAAGGGTGCATACCCTCCGCACTCCGCGAACCGGGCCGAAGCCTTGGACTAAAGTCCAAAGCAATCTACCATCTGCCGGACAACGAAAAGTTTGATAAAAGTGAAATACTCAGGGCTCACCGGGCCGCGGCAATCCGGGGCGGGGAATACTTGGCATGGATATTGCTAATAATATACAAGCGGAGAAGAATATGCCTACTGCGACCTTTGAGCGGTATGAAAGAAAGTACCTCCTTACCGGGGAACAGTACAATTTGCTTCTGGAAAAGTTCAGGGGCAGGATGGAAAACGACCGCTACGGACTCTACCGCGTATCGAATCTGTACTATGACACCGATAGATTCGATCTTTTATCCGCGCATAAGGTGTCCGCCTAGGAGTTTGTGGGGCTTTGCCCGAAAATCGTATAAATTTGCAATTTATTGCAAATTTATACCTTGCAAACTCCCAAAGGAGCCCCGTTAATCGGGTTTTTTGCATGAATATGCAAA
>JAISQR010000510.1 GCA_031274035.1 Treponema sp.
GCAAAGCAGGGGGACGGGGAACTCCTCGGCTGCGCGGTGGAATCGGACGGGGTAGTGCGCCTATCGGTTAATCTAATCAAGAAAGACGCCTCCCGCTATTATGAATGGCCCCAGGTAAAAGGGGGCGGTCGTACCGGTTCGATATGTACCATACCTAACAATATTGAGGCGGCCATCAGGGGGGCCGTGTACGATGTGATTAAACGGCTGGAGAGGTCCCTGAAGATTCCCTTTATGGAAGCCTATATGATTGCAGGACTCTGCATAAAAATCCAGATATGTCAGATGATAACCGGAGCATGTACGGCCTATGCTTATATTGAAGACGGGCTTATCGGCGCCGCCTTTTGAATTTTTGCGCCTAGCAGTTTGGGGTATTATATCATCATTTAAAAAAGTTATGGGTCAAGTTTAGGGCTTGCCGCGGGGTTGTTGATTGGAAGGCGTGGTCCCGTCAGACCTTTGGTCTGCGCTTGCTCCTGGGTATCTTCATTTTTTACAAAAAAATTTTTGTTGACATATCTTCAATTTACAGTATGATGACAAGAAAGCGCTTTCAAGTTTTATTGGAATTAGCGGGTGTAACTACCCCGCCCTAAAGGGCGAGGTAGTTACTAATTATACACAACAAGGTATGCGCAAAAGGAATTATCGGCGCCCGCTGGCATTAGGAATGAGGTAAAAGTATTATGGATATTTTCGATATTATTTTGAAAGAAATAGAAGATGTTTTAAGCAGGGTAAATACTCAAGAGATGAACCATACTTTAAGCTGTTTGGATAAAAAACACCGGATATTTGTGGGCGGCGAGGGCCGCAGCGGGCTTGTGGCTAGGGGTTTTGCTATGCGTTTGATGCATTTGGGTTACACGGTGTATGTGGCGGGGGAAACCATCACCCCTGACCTTGCGGCAGAGGATCTCTTTATCGGCGTATCCGGTTCCGGCGCCAGTGCGAATGTGGTAAACGATGCGGCCAAGGCCAGGAACGCCGGTTGCAGGCTCTTGGCAATCACCGGTAAACACGACTCCCCATTGGCCGAAGCCTCCGACGCGGTGCTCTGCGTTCCCGGCACGGCCAATGGCGATACCGGCGATGATAGCGGGTCGGTACAACTGCTTAGTTCACTTTTTGACCAAAGTCTGCACATCGTACTGGATGCATTGTGCCTTGCGGTAAGTCTTAGGGATGTTACCGATAATACCTCCGCTACAGACAGCTACTGGTAAGGGTGTTCTTCACTGCCTTACATATACTTTTTCAATAATTGCAAGTATTTGTATTATCGTTTATTATAGAAGCATGAAGAATTTTGTACGGTGCGGGAGAATCTATTTTTTGGGGCTCTGTGTTGTTTGTATGCTTATGCCTCTGAGCGCTCAAAGTCAGGCAGGCGGCGGACAGGCGGCAAAGGTCTGGATCATACCGATAACCGGCGAAATTAGCCCTTCGACCACGGCCTTTGTCCGGCGGGAAGGGCGGAAGGCCCAGGCAGAGGGCGCCGATTGTATCGTGTTCGAGATCGACACCTTCGGAGGCAGGGTAGATTCGGCATTGCAGATCACTTCTTTTATAATGTCTCTAAAAAATATACGGACGGCAGCCTGGGTACAGAATAGCGCCGATTCTATGGGCGTAAGTTGGTCCGCAGGGGCCCTTATCGCCTTTTCCTGTGCGGAGATCTATATGGCTAACGGTACATCAATGGGGGCGGCCGCGCCGGTAGAAATAGGGGCCTCGGGCGCTGCGGCCTCGGGCGAAAAAACTGTTTCCGCGGTCCGTTCCCAGATGGCGGCTATTGCCGAAAGGAATAATCATCCCGTGGGCATTGCTTTGGCTATGGTGGACTATGATGTAGAACTTTGGGAGGTTATGGTAGACGGAAAGCCCGAAGCCCTTACACTTGGGGAACTCGAACAGCTTGAATGGGAAGCCGAAGCGGCGGGGCCGGAAGGAGAGACGCCGGAAGCGGTAAGCGGGCAGGTGGAACGGAGGACGGTGATCTGCCCCAAGGGTAAATTGCTTTCCCTCACTGCCGGAGAAGCCTACCGTTACGGGCTTGTCCGCGCCCTTGCCGACGACCGGTCCGATCTGCTGGCAAAGCTCGGCGGCGAAGAGATAGGCGGGAGTGTCCCCGGCATAGCCGATAGCATTATATCGATTCTCACATCGGGCTTGGTTCAGGCCGTCCTCATTGTTATTGGCGTCGTGCTGATCTTCCTGGAAATCAATACCCCCGGCTTCGGCATTCCGGGTGTAGGGGCGATTATCGCCTTTGCGCTGGTCTTTGGATCCGGCCTGCTTCTGGGAAAGGTAGGCTCTATGGAGCTTATCCTCTTTCTTCTGGGGATTGGTCTTCTGGCGGTTGAGATATTCCTTCTTCCCGGTTTCGGTATAACAGGGATTACCGGCCTGCTTCTCATAGGCGCATCACTGGTATTTTCCATGCAGGATTTTGTTATTCCCCGTTTTAGTTGGGAATGGGATATACTGGGCCGGAATACTGTGGTTGTAACTATCGGCCTTATTGCCGCAATATGCGGGATTGCCGTAATCGCCCTGTTGGGCCCCAGAATTAAAATTTTTGACCGCCTTACCTTAAAGACACGGATAACCGGTACTGCCGGCGGTCCCCTGAACCCTTCAACCGATAGCGCGGATATACCCTATGCTCAATTTATTGCCTATGACGGCCCTGTAGCCGCCCCTGGAAAGGGCGCTGGGGATTATCCGCCGGAAGAAAACTGTAGGGAGATAATGGGGAAACAAGGTCATGCGGTAACGGTTCTGCGGCCTTCGGGAAAAGCGGCAATCGAAGGTCAAGTCTATCCGGTAGAAGCGGACGGACTCTTTATTGAAAAAGGAAAACCTGTTAAAGTGGTGCGGGTTTTTGGAAATAGAATAATTGTGAGGGATGTATGAATTTGACTTTAATTTTATTAGTGATTGCCGGTCTTATAGCCATTGGTTTTCTGCTGCTTTTTTTCCGTTTCTTCGGGCTTTGGTTCCGGGCGCTCCTTTCCGGCGCGTATGTAGGCATGGGAAAACTTATAGGTATGTGGCTGCGGCATGTGAATCCCGGCGTCATTGTGGATTCTCGAATCATGCTTTCCAAGGCGGGTATAGAGGTAGACTCCGATATGCTGGAAACGCACTTCCTTGCCCGTGGCGATGTGATGAAGGTAAGCCGCGCCCTGGTCGCAGCCAATAAGGCCAACATTCCGCTGCCGTTCCAGCGGGCTGCCGCCATAGACCTTGCCGGCAGGGATGTGCTGGAAGCGGTACGGACAAGCGTCAACCCCAAGGTAATAGACTGTCCTGATACCGCCAAAGGCAAGCATACCATTGATGCGGTAGCAAAGGACGGAATACAGCTTCAGGTGAAGGCCCGTGTAACGGTACGCGCTAACATTGAACGATTGGTCGGCGGCGCTACTGAGGAAACCATTATCGCCAGGGTCGGCGAAGGTATTGTTACTACTATAGGCTCATCCGAAAGCTATAAATCGGTGCTGGAAAACCCCGACACTATCTCCAAGCGTGTTCTTGAAAAAGGCCTGGACGCGGGGACCGCCTTTGAGATACTTTCCATAGATATTGCGGATATTGACGTAGGGACCAATATAGGGGCAAAGCTCCAGGCGGATCAAGCGGAAGCGGACAAACGCCGTTTCCAGGCTGAGGCCGAAAAGCGCCGTGCGGCAGCCCATGCCCAGGAGCAGGAAATGATAGCCCTTGTTGAGGAAAACAGGGCAAAAGTCGTGCTTGCGGAGGCTGAAATTCCCTTGGCAATTGCCGAAGCCTTCCGTAAAGGCAATCTGGGGATTATGGACTACTACCGGCTTAAAAACATACAGGCCGATACCGACATGCGCTCCTCCATAGGCGGGTCCGAGGGCGGCGCGTCGGGGAGGCTTCATAATAACGGCGGATCATCCGCTCCATTGAATTAAGGCGTTTCTATGGATGGTTTATTCAGCAACCCCTTCATATTTTTTGCCCTCATCGTCTTTATTGTTTTAAGGCTCTTTAATGCTCTGCATGAAAAACAGAAGAATAGACCCACCCGATCAGATGTTCCTCCGGCGGATGCTGGAATTTTTGAGAACGCAGACTACTGGAATGTTGATAATCCTGATGTTCAGAAAGAGGCGGTTGCGGAAAAGAATAACAATGAAGAGAAAAAAATAGTACTGGACGAGGATTATATCCCATTCCCGCAGGGCATTCGGGGTTTTGCCGCACAGAATACCGCAGCGAAAGCCGATCCGCCGACACAGGTACATTCTGTTCTGATCGATATAGAAAAGGGTCCGCAGAGTAATACCTTGGATATATGGGGGAAAAATATTCAGATTAATTCTGCTGCTGCGGCGCCTTATCCAAGGCCGTCCGCCGATATTGCGGGAATCGCCAGGCAGGATTCGGCTCTAAAAAAAGCAGTTATTTGGGCGGAGATTCTTGGCCCTCCCCGCGGGCTAAAGGACTTTTAACAGAATGCGTCCAATCGAACGATTCTTTTCCCAATTGGATAGACACAAGCAAATACCGCCCTTGTCTACCGGATATTCTGAAGATGTAAAACGTATGGCAGGAGATTTTTCCGCGCTGATAGGGCCCATCATTGGTAAGGCTGCCGCCGAAGGTATCTATTACAGAACCCTGGAACGCGACGCGGTTCAAAGCGCCCCCCTGGATAAAATCGGTGCGTTAGCTGCATTTTTCCTGGGTGAATATGATGATTCTATGCCTCTGGATGCCGGGGACTGGGAAGATATACAGGAAACGTTGAAAGAAGTTTCGGAGGAGATTGATATTAACACCCTTGGTTCTCTTATGGGAGAATTGGTATCCCGGCATAAACTGTAATTTTTCGTAACTACTCAGTTCCCGGCGGTAGTGAAAACCGGTATAATGGAGGTGCGTAACTATTCAGGACTGATGCGGGGATAGCGGAAATCGGTGGAATGAAAGGGCCGTCCCTCAATGAGCCGATTGGAGCGAAAGGGGTGGGAACCTTTTGTGAAGTTACCCGCAGGGGCCAGGCCAACAGCACTTACCCGCCTGCCTCCGTGAACGGCCCTCAGCCGCGAAAGCGCTATTTTCCTCTGTATGTTCAAATTCTTTGGGAGGTTATCCTTCCGTGCCCAGCATCCATCTTCCCTAAAGTTCACTTCCGGCATCCAATGCAGACCGTTCTCTATTCCCCAATGCCCGCTCCCCCGGATCGTCTTTCCGTCTGCCGCTACCTGCCGCCCTCCCGCTTCGCTCATCCCTCCCAGCCGGTTTTCAAGCCCTTCCTGCGATTGCCTTGGGTCCAAACATTGCAACACCCGTCGAATCGCCGATTCATCCGGTATCCCGTGCTGCAATTCCAGAAAACCTTTGAAGAAATCAACAACCCCGCCCTGAAGCTCTAAACTTGACCCATAATTCGATGATTGATTACCTATCTTTAGAAAGAATTTAACCGCAAAGTGCACATCGAACCGCGAACCTTAGGTTCGATGGTTCGCGGACACAAAGGAAAAAAGATGATCACGCAGGAACAAGAAAAAACAGCTAAAAAAGTATTATATTGCGCCTATGAAGTCCATTCATAACAAAACAGTTGAAAGACGGGGCGCGGAGTGGGCCTGCCCTTCAATTCTTCGTGCCCGCAGACCATAGGTCTGACGTGCCCCGGAACCCTGGGTTCCTTTGTGGTAAAATTTCTTCGTTCTTAGTTATGGGTCAAGATTAGTACGGTGAGGCGCTGGATGTTCTTTAATGGCAAAATCTGCGCCGTTAAACATGATGGCTACCCCCTTGCGGACAATACGCTCACGGGGCGTTTTGCCTTTACGGGCGGTTATTGTTTTGACGCTTTTTTGGAGGTCTGCAAAACATGCTAAACCCAGGGGCTCCCCCAATGACAAGATACCAGCCGAATAGTTCCTGTTCCCCGGCGCGGGGCCTAAAGGACAACCCTGCCGGGGTCTCGGAGGGGACGGCCCAAAAAATACGCCTGAAACCCCGCGGGGCAAACCGGCAATATCCCAATAGCCGGCGGCATTTTCAAAAAACCAATCCGGCGGTGCGGCCTCTTCTTCTTTATGTTACGGTGTTGATATACGCTGCGTCGGAGGTAACAATTTTTACGCCAAACCGCGTCATGGTGCGTGTTTTCGGCGCGTCAATGACAATACCCCGCCATATTGCCCTAAACTTGACCCACAATTCGATGATTGATTACCTATCTTTAGGAAGAATTTAACCACGAAGATGCACAAAGGAAGGACGGGGGCCAGAGGGTTGTCATCCAATTCTTCTTCCCTTTCGAATAAACCGCAGAGAGATGTATTTTGCAATACCATCCAAGGGCGAATAGAAAAAACTCATGCCAAAAGCAAAAAGATTTGCGTTCTTTCCGGACGCAAATCTTTTCGCCTTTAGTTCGCTCCGCAATTTTTCATTTAATGCGATTTTGTGCCGCAATTCCTCAAACCGGATTTTGGTTATTACAAAATCCCCGCCGATGGTTAATTCCAGCGAGTTAAAGGTAGTTACAGTTACATCATTAACAGCCCCTTAATACTATTTTTTCTTCCTGCTCTTTTTTACCTTGGGCGCGGGTTTGCTCTCTGCCTCATTATCTCTGGTGTTCGTTTCCGATAAAAGACCTATAAAACGGTCGAAGCGGTAATTGGCTTCCTTTTCCGCGGCGGCAAAGCGATCCGCTAGATCCGCAATCAGGGCTGTCCTCTCATAAAAGCCAACTTCATTTTCAGCCTTTGCCTCATTCTCGTCTTTCTTGTTAGAAGTTTGAGCCTTAAAAGAAGCGTTAGCCGCGGCAAAAGCGCCGCTGTTTTCCAGGGTAAAGAAGAACGGCACATAGTAAAGGGCCTGCTCAAAGGATTCCTTGTTAAACCAGGTAACATCGTCAAAAACGTTGATGCCAAGCATTGCCCTAAAATCATCTGTATCGTAGTTGATAAGAATAAGATTCTCAGCCTGATTTAGACTTTCGTAGGAAAGGTACTGTTCCTCTGAAGGACTGGTACGGGAAAGGACCACCTTCATAATTTCTGAAACATTGTAGGCAAGGTTATCAGGAAGGTTGAAGCTGTGATAAACTTCCCGCAGCTTGCGGATAAGGTTCCAGTGATCAAGCAGGGCTTTTGCCGAAGCTCCCGAAGCCCCCCGGCCCAGAATAGGCCGCAACAGGCTGATTATGCCGTAACCCAAGGCAAAGAGAATATCCGCCTCGTTTGTTTCGAGCTTATCCCTTATATTTTGCAGATACTTTACCGTCTGCTTATTCAGCGTTGACGGCGCGTCCGCCTTTTCCCCTGCAAGCAGGAACAGCCGCCGGAGATAGGCGGCAAATTCTTCCCATATTGCTTCCGCCTCAATAGATGAATATACCCCTTCGTCCGCAAAGGGATCGCAGGCGCCCTCCGCCCCTCGGATGAACCTCTTCGCGGTTGCGATAAAAACCAGCGTCCTTTCATACAGAAACCCGATGTACGCATCCCTTTCCGCCCGGCCGCCTTTCAACGCCTCTTTAAGACCGTTTATCACCTCGGCGTTCAAAAGCACGGTAAAGCGGTAGTAGAGTTCACCCAGGAAAATGTCCTGAATCGCAGCCTCGGGATCGGGAATACCCCGTCCGTTGAGTTCGTGGTGCAGCCTGGCCCAGCGGCCGGCATCGGTATCCTCCACCTCGTGTATATCGAGGAATACCTGGGCTTCGTAGCCGTTAAGGGCAGCGAACATACCCCGCTCGCATATCTCTTTGGAGGAACGGATATACCAAAGTCCTGAACGCTGTTCCCGCAGCAGAGTGAAGTAACGGCCTTCGCCGTGAAGAGAAAGGGCATCGCTCAGACTGTCTAGCTGAAAGCCGCTGCCCTGGGGAATGGGCGGGGAACTTTGGTATATCCAACCGGAAGTTTGATAGTATGAGTTATTGAAGAGAACCAGGGCGCGGTCGTCCCACAGGCGGTTGGAATAGGCAAAGACATTTTCATTTATGCCGCCGTCGAGCGTGAACAAGTCGTAGAGTCTAAAACTCACACTGCCTGAAAAGACTGCCCTCCGCTTCAAGAGGGGGAATATCTCCCGTTCATGGCGGTCTACGAGGTACTGATCCGGGTTTTCATCGCGATAGGACCGGCGGTACTCCATACCGTACTTTTCCTCAAAACCTTCAATCTGACCGTGGCCGAACATGGGAAGCCCCGGCATGGTTGCAAGGAGGGTACAGATACCAAAGTACTTGTCTCCCTTACCGAACTGGGCAACTGCGGTTTCTTCATCGGGGTTATTCATAAAATTGACAAAACGCTTGAGTATTTCGGGGTCGAATTCCAGGGTATTCTTGATAGTAGCCCGGTATTTGGCATTCTCTTCATTTTTGAGCATATTCATAAAGGCTGAATTGTAGACGCGGTGCATACCGAGGGTACGGACAAAATAGCCTTCCATCATCCAGAAGGCTTCTGCCAAAAGCAGGGTGTTCGGCGCTTCCACCGCACAGCGGTCCACTACTTCCCTCCAGAACTCGTTGGGGATGCGGCGGTTGAATTCTTCACTGGAAACAGCATGTTCCGCTCTGCTTGCGATATCTCCGCCGCGCCCTGGTTCCGGGTACCAAAGCCGCTGTATGTGTCGTTTAGCCAGGGTCATGGCCGCGTCAAAGCGGACTATGGAGAACTGACGGCATACCCCAATGATGGTACGGATCACCGCTTCCCGTGCTTCAGGATTGAGGAAGTCAATCTGGGCAGTATCGTTCCAGGGCATAGATGTACCGTCATTGCCGTGATAGATGTAGCGTGTATCACCGGTACGGTTATCTATACGCCGAAAAACCACAGCGGCATCCGTACGGCTGTAGTAGTGGTCTTCAATCTGAACGGTAACGCCGTCGCGGTTGGAGAGGTTCCCTCCGTTAAAGGTATAGCCGGGGAAAGGCGGCTCCCTAAGCTGAAGGAAACGGTCGGGGTGTTCCATAATCCAGCGGCTGTCTATACCGGTATGGTTCGGGACCATATCGGATCCCAGGTGTATACCCCGCCTTGCGCACCGCTCCCGCAGGTTTGAAAGGCTTCCCCAACCTCCCAATTCCGCGGCTATGTCGTAGTCGTAGAGACTGTAAGCACTAGCCGCGGCTTCAGGGTTCCCCGTCCATTGCTTGATGGTTTTCGAAGCATTGCTCCGCTCCCACAGGCCGATAAGCCAGAGCCCAGTAAAGCCCCGGCGGGCAAGTTCGTCCAGTTCCTCGTCGGGAATCTGATCCAACCGGATAATCTCGCGCCGGTACTTCTTGGAAAGCTGATAGAGCCATACCAGGGTACATTTGGCCATAAGAACCGTTCGGGGCATCCATTCCTGATCGGGACTGAACTTTTCGTATTCATCCAGTCCGTCGTAAGTATAGACTTCGCTGGGACCGGGGCCTAAAAAAACAGGCTTTTCTTCCTCCTTGATAATATCAAGACTGGTAAGGAGCCGCGCCATGAACTTGCCCAGGAGCAATCCCCAATGCTTGCGCATGTAGTCAAGCTGACCTGCAAGTGAATCCGGGGAAGCAATGGCCGGCGCCCGCAGTATGTCCCAAAGGTTCATACCGTCCGGGCCGAATACAGGCAGTGCGGCGAAGTGGGCCTTGAGTTCCTCAATTGCCTGGGGATACACGGTTTTTTCTTCCAGGCTGCTGTCGTCAAACAGAAAGAGGAAGGGCCGGAATGCGGGGTTAAGATTGGCCAGCGCAAGCAGCATAGTTTCTTCCAGCGATAAGGAACGGCAGCTTTCGCGGCCTTCATTCCCTTTAAGGTAGGCGTCAATGGCGGTATTACCCGCATAAACCTGTTGGGGGGGGAATAGGCTGGAAAAAGTATGAAGAAGGCCCGTAGTCTTGTCCTCTCCCAGATTATTCTCCAGCCGTTTAAGGGCTGTCTCAAAAGCATCAGGCTGGACCTGTTCGCGGTACAGGGCGGCAATGTAGTGCAGTATCTCGTCTATAAGGCCCATAGCATAGAGCTGCCCCGCCTTAATAAAACGTTCAGGATGGGCGGGATCAACTTTAGAATTGAATTTAACCGTAAGTTCCCGTACTTTGCGGAGATCCGCCAGAACGACATTGCCGCGGAGCGAGAACAAACTATGTTCCAGTTGATAGTCGCGGCGTATATCGTTCTGTATATGAAATTCCATTACCGCTTCGCGGTTCTTTGCCTGCGGCCCCCTGATCCTATGATTGCCTGTTCCCGAATCTTCCAGGGCGGCTAAAGTAATGCTAAAACATTCCATTATTTTTTTCCTTTTTTAGACGCCTTTTTTGCATCCCCCCGGCTTATCGCAGTAAGTTCCTGTACTGCCTTAATTAAATCATTATCCTTCTCTATCTCTTTAATCGCGTCCGGCAGCCTATATGTCCAGTTAAATTCATTGTCGGTACCGGGAACATTGATCCGCTCGGATGCGGGGTCCTCCGCCCACCATTCCTTGCGCATATTGGAAAGATGCAGCATATCCTGGATGGGGAAGACTTTGAACCGTGATGCCGCCGTAGCTGTTTTTTGCAGAATGATCTTGGCGGTTCCGGGGTTATACACCCTCGGCAGCGAGGGAAGCCCAATAAAACCGCTGAAAAGCCCCTGATCCGCTTCCCTATCCCACCATTCCCGCAAGGTAGAACTATCATGCACCGACGCCGTACACACACTAAGTTCAGGATATGCGTCAAAGGGAATATAGGGCTGCCCTTCCTTCTCCCATTCCCTGAACCAGCGGACTACCCGCAGGCCCAGAATATTGAGTTTGGCAAGCACCTTCGGCACGCAATCGGGAACCGCCCCCAGATCTTCCGCGCAGGGCAGCATGGAAGAAGCCCCGGACAGCATGGTAAGCAGCCGTTCGCCTTCCTCCTCCCATATCTGTTCCGACGCGGCGCGCTGTTTTTCAAGGAGAGCTTCCAGTTGCTGCCTTTCCTCGTTGGACAGGCTTGCATACGCACGGGAATACCGGTAATACCACACCGGGGAATAACAATCTTTTTCATATTCCAGGAAGATTCGATTACTCCAGGCTTTAAGCAGATAGGCTTTCGCGGCAAGGTGAAGCCCCAGGGCTTCAATATCTTTTTCACCCTTGATCGTCTCTTTAAAAAGCCACAGTTCTTCATTGCCTATTCTATCCAGAGCTGCTGTAAAGACCTTTTCCGCCTCAGATGCAATTTTGGATTCCTGGAACGATCCGCTCCAGTTGTTCCGCAAGCTGTCCCATACCTCCCCCGTTGGAATATGAGGATAGGAAATCCAGCGTATACGGCCCTTATCAAAGCCCAGGGCTTCTAAATCTTTTGTTTCTACAGGAACATAGGGGATATACCGGCCTAAAGCCGCTGAACTATCCCTGCGCCGGGAAGCCCATATACGGAAGAAGCCCAATACATGATCGATACGGTAAGCGCCATAGTACTTTTCCGCAACACTGAGCCGGTTCTTCCACCAGGAATAATTATCCCCGGCCTGGGCCTTCCAGTCATGCAGCGGAAAGCCCCAGTTCTGCCCGTCAGGGCTGTACATGTCCGGGGGGGCGCCGGCGGAAAGGTCCAGTTCGAAGAGTTCACGATGCGCCCAGACATCGCAGGAATCCTCGTTCATAAGAATAGGTATATCTCCTTCCAAAATAATACCCAGTTCGGAAACAGCCTTTGCCGCAAAAGCAAACTGTTTATCCAATGCCTCCTGAATCCATACCCAGAATAGATGTTCGCTCTGGTATTCTTTATCATTCCAGAGAGCTTCGATATCCGCCGCCTTAACCTGCCGGTAGGCATCCCATTCCTGCCAGCTTTTTTCCCCGTTAGCCTCTTTCAGTCTGCGGTACACGGCATACTCTTTAACCCAGACATTCTTCTGAATAAAGGCCGCCAGCGTACCGCTCTTCTCCGCCTTTTTTGCTATATCTTCCTTCTTAGCCTGATATATTTTCCTAAGCAGTTCCATTTTAGCGCGCAGTATCTTTTCGTAGGGAAAACGCTTTTCCCTGTCAAAGCGGGACTTTATATCCGCAATATCCGCCCCGAAAGCGGAGGCTTCAGGCATATCTCCAATCCGTAAATACAAGGGGTGCAGCGCAAAGGCGGTAAGAGCAAAATAGGGGGCGCTGAAATTTCCGGTATCATTTACCGGTAAAATCTGAATAAGGCTAATCCCCATTTTTGTACAAAATTTTGCAAATTCTATAAGGTCAAGGAATTCCCCAACACCTATGCTTTTCTCCCCCCGCAGCGCCCCTACCGGGACAACTGTTCCTAAAAGGCGTTTTTCTTTTACGCCCTGTCCTTTTTTTGCGGCCATATTAACCCCCAACCTTACATAAGTAATTCAACGATCTTTGTTTAGATAAATTTATCATGACTATATTATAATAGAAAAGATTTAGTACGTAAATAGAAATTACAATTTCAACAGGATAAACGTATGAATAGACAAGCGTCTGCAACAAAAAATAGCACGGCCAAGATCGCAGAGTACTATGATTTAAACCATCGGAGAAACGCGGCCCTCTAGGAGCCTGTGGGACTTTGGTGAATTTTTGCATATTCATGCAAAAATTCCGATTAATGGGGCTCCTTTGGGAGTTTGCAAGGTATAAACATTCATATTTATGAATATTTATACCATTTTTCGACCAAAATACCAACCTAATAGGTTAAAAAATGCCCTAAAACTGGAGAAGTTTGTGGGGCTTTGCCCACAAACTCCCGTATGATCTTACTATTTGCAGTTTGCGCCTTCTTTATGGGTATCGCGCAGGAAATCTTCCAACCGCCTGTGTACGGCATCGTAGGCAAAATCTTCAGCCTGCTCTCGGAGCCATTGGATAAGTGCTTCCCCCTTTTCATACTGGTATCGTTCCAGTTCCTTCAAAACTTCCTCTATTTTATTGCAATTAAATTCACCGGCGGCGGCAGATAAACGGGCCAGCAATTCCCTATCCGGTTCGGCCCGTTGTTCCTTGTCCGGCTTTGGCAGGCTTGCGGCCCATTCGGCAAGCAGGGCCTTGAGTTTATCCAGCAGGGGCAGAAGCATTTGTTCCAGTTCCCCATGCCGGGACCGGACAAAATCCAGATTGCCTTCCCTGGCGGCTGTTTCCAGTTCCCCGGCCAGGGCGGCAATGTCTTTGGCGCAGATGACGCTACAGGCGCCCTTGAGAGCGTGAACTCTGATGGTATAATCAGACAAGGAATTTTCCAGGCTGCCAACCATTTCCGAAAGCAGGGACGGGGTGCGGGAAACAAAAGATTTGAGGATGGGCATAAAGGCGGCGCCGCCGCCGTAGGTGCTGAACGCCGCGGCGATGTCGACGCCTTCCACAGGATGAGCCAAAAGCCAGCGGTCCATATCCGCTGATTCTCCCTGACCATTACCCTGCTTCGGAAGGGAACCTTCGCCGCTTTGCTCCGCCTGCTCAGGGGCACGGCTTTCCGCCGCCCGCAGCGTATCTTCGCTTTGTCTGTCCCTGATCCAGCGGTTCAAAACCATGTCCAGCCGTTTTATATCGATGGGTTTTGAGATA
>JAISQR010000533.1 GCA_031274035.1 Treponema sp.
ACAAATACCGTAGAGAGAACCGCATAGATCAGGGAAACCGTTCTCCATGCGCCCGGGGCCTGAATTCCGCCATTCAGGGCCAGCAGAATCGGGGTTATATAATTCATCACAACAACACCGGAATTAGTCATCAGCATCCCAACCGAGGATACTTTGGTTCTGTCGATTGGATCGTATGACAACAGCGGCAAAAAAGAAGCAAACGCAAGGCTGACGATAGTATAGGAAACCGCAGCGGTGAAGGTGTATGTCACAAATACATAAATCCCCTTCGCGCTTACAGACCAATCAGCCGGTACGTTAAAACTCATAATCAGGCTGATACCCAACAAGGGTGCGGCGATCATAAACCACGGCCTTATTTTCCCGAGCTTCATATGCGTTCTTTTAAACATCATGGAACACAGAACATCGGCGGCTCCGTCAAACAGCCTCGCAACAAGCATTACCGTGCCCACGACGGCGGCTGATATGCCCACACTGTCCGTGTAGTACATCGTTACGTACATCATCATGAATGTCCAACAGAGATTCATGCCGATTTGTCCCAGGCCGTATAGTCCTTTTTCCAATGCGGTTGATTTTGCAAGTACCGCTGCATTTTTATTTGTTTTCATAAACCACTCATTACCGAAAAATCGCAGTGCATCGTATTGTACCTGTCATGAATACAAGTGGAGTCCACCAGCATTGGCACCCGAATTCAAATCGTTTGCCTGTTTCTTGCGAAAATGAGGGCTATCAGCTCCCGGGTCCGTTTGTACACTGCTTCACGGGCCACGTCAACATCATTAACTTGAACCATGGACTCTTCATAAACCTGGCGAATCTCAGTGCCAATATTGATCTTGGCTATACCCGCAGCGATAGCCCTCCTGACATATTCAATGTTAATTCCGCTGCCGCCATGGAGTACCAAAGGAATCCAAGCTACCCTATAAAGCGCGGCAATATGATCAATATCAAGCCGGGCTTTAGGTTTTTTCTGACCCCTTGTTGCCTCGGCAACCGCGCCATGGATGTTTCCCACCGCTACAGACATCCAGTCACAGTGGGATTCCAGGGCGAAACGCCGTGCATCATCAAGCCGGGTAAAACCCAACTTTGTAGAAAATATTTCTTCGTAAGGCTTCTGAGGGCCGCTCTCATGACCCATCACCGCGCCGATTTCTCCTTCACAGGCGATACCCGAAGCATGAACTAAATCAGAGACGATTTTAGTAGCAGCGATATTACCTTCAAGGTCAAGCCTTGACCCATCGATCATAACCGATTCGAAGCCTGCATCAATAGCCCGTTTAATAATAGGAAGGTAGTCAACCTGATGCTGCTCCTCATCAATAACCGGAATATGATCTAAACCCAAATGGGTGAATCCTGGTTTTTCATGCAACCGGTATTCCTTAGCTACCGCCTCAAGGCTCTGGGACTGGAAATTGATCCACTCAACCCTGGCTACATGGATAATTGAGGGAATCTTCTCATCGGCAATTGCCTTCGCAACAGGTTCTATCATGGGCAGGTAGGGAATGTTGAATGCCGGTACCGCAGTACCTTTGCTTCGGGCTTGCCTTATGGTTTCTTGGATAGTCACTCTATATCTCCTTTCGCTTAATTTCTGGGGCTAATGTGCCTAGAACCCATTGGCGTACTCTACGTTCCGTTTATTCCCCTGAATTCCCGTATCGTGTCAACCATGGCAATCACATTTTCCGGCGGTACTTTTGCCAGGATGTTGTGTATCGTAGCAAACACAAAACCGCCGCCGGGAGAGAATATCTCAAGCCGTTCACGGACCTCTTTACACACTTCGGCAGGCGTTCCCCGAGGCAAAGTTTTCTGCGTATCTATACCCCCGCCCCAGAACACGATCCTGTCTCCGTAAGTGGCTTTCAGATGCCGAGGATCCATGCCCGTGGCGGAACACTGCACCGGGTTTAGGATGTCCATACCCATGTCGATAAATTCGGAAATAAGGGATTCTACTGCCCCACAGCTATGGTAGAAAACCTTCCACGGTGTGTTTTCATGAACCCAGTCGTTTATCTTTTTGTAGTAGGGTTTGTACAAACTTAAGAAAACTTCTTTTGACTGCATCAGGCTGCACTGTGTTCCAAAGTCGGTGCCGGAAAGCCAGATCACCTGTATGCGGTCCTCCACAGCCTGGCGGTACATCTCCAGATTTTTCAGGGCAATTTCGGCCTGGTACTCAAAAACAGTACGCACATAATCGGGATAGAGTACATGCGCCGTAAGCCAGCCTTCGATATCCCGTATGCCCTTTGGGGTCCTGACAAACGGGCCGGGTATCTCCGCTATGTCCCCCAGGCCCATGCTGCCAAAGACCCCCATAACGGCAAAATCAGCTTCTTCGTAGAGACGCTTCGATTCCTTTTCCCAGTAAACACAATCTTCTTCGGTTTTAAGGGTATAGTTTTCCTTAAAGTCCTCAAGCGGGGTAAGGTTATCCTCGTCTACCGGGGGGGAACGGTAGATATTGTCGAAAAAAGTACCCTCAGGCGTCATGTGCAGGGAATAGGGCGCATCGCGATCCCCACAGGGATACACCATGGTATAGCCTTTTTCCGTAACATCGTATTCAAAATCATTCGGCATCAGCGTTGGTGTACCGTCCGGCATATCCCAGCGCTTTTCCTTCGGCCCGGTTAAACCGAACATGTTTGAGCGGTTCCACAGCGGAACCACATCGGTGCCCATCTTGTCCAAAAGGTCCGATTCTACCGTTCCCAGAAGCTGCATAGGTTCGCATATTTCAATTGGATGTTCCTCCAGCCCATAGGCCTTACGGAGCGCGTAAAGGGTACTGGCATTTATACCGGTCTGCCCGCATCCGCCTATATCCAGCGGTACATAGTCGGGTTCCCTGTGGTTGATGGATTCGATAACCCTTTGCCGTGATGTCATAATGACCTCCTCTTTGTGTAGTTTTCTTTGGCATTGTTAATTAACAGTCAGGGACAGCGACTTGGGGCTGCAGCCGGGCGCTTGCACAGTTACCTCAATTTTCCCCGGCTCATCCAGAGGCCGGATCACCGCGAGGGCTTTACCGTAAAAGGTAGTACACTCGGTGGCGAAGTAGTCCTCCTCACTTTTGGGATTGCCGCTGCCAAGACCTTGCAGTACACCTGCGCCTTTCACCGTTACGGTTATTTTCTTTTCCACTGAGGGGTTATTGTTCCCATTCCTGTCCGCTAAGCTTATGGTGAGATATGCCAAGTCACCGATCCCGCCTTTAAGCAGAGTACGGTCGGTGGCAAGGACAAGCTCCACTTCCGGGGCGGCGCTGACAAGCGCAAAGCGGCCGCTCTCTACACCCGCAGTATAGGCAACCGCTTCCAGCTTCCCCGGCCTATAGATCGTATTAAAAACCGTAAGGAAATTGTTTGCCTTTCCCGCCGGTTTCTTATCCAGAAGAACGCCATCAAACAGTAACGCTACCTCATCTGCGGCAGAATATACTTCCAATGTAATAGGTTTCCCCTCATAACCGGGCCAGGTCCAACTGCCTATCGAATCACTCCATCCCCAGGGAGTCACGCAGGGCTTTTTACCGTAATGTTCCGGGTTAAGAACGGCGATATAGGGATTCTTGCGGAAACCCCAAACCGTTTCACGGTAAAAGGAAATAGGCCGCCTGTTACCGGTTATATCAAAGTCGCCGCACCAGGCAATATGCCAGGGATACTCCCCATTAAAGGAAGTGTTCCCGTCGTAACGTACTTCCCCAATTCCCACTTCGCCCAGATAATCCCAGCCGGCCCAGGTAAAGTCCCCGATAACATGACCATAACTTTCCACAAGTTTCCAGTTTGCCGCAATGTCACGGGGAAAGGTTTCTGAACCCAGGATAATCCGGTTGGGAAATAGTTCATGGTCGCTTACATAACGGCAGTCCATATAATTGTAACCGGCCACATCTACACAGGAAAAAGCTTCTGCGGTGGCTTGTGTTACCAAATCCGACATCTGTGCCTGTTTCATCATGTCTCCCATGTCGGTCATCATACTGTTAATTTCCGCGGGTTTATTTTGCTCAGACTGCATGGCAAGTTTTTCCATTACAGATACCATGCCGTTGATACAAATAGCGATAAAACGGCTGCCATCCAGAGAACGGATTTTCTCGGCCAGTTTCCGGCCCCACAGAGTTCCGTTTTTGGTCCCCGTATCGGGAATCTCGTTACCAATGGAATAGAGAATTACACAGGGATGGTTGTAATCTTTGGCTACCATGGACTCAACGTCCTGTTCCCACCATTGGGGGAAATACCGGGAATAATCAGAAAGCGTTTTTCGAATAGTCCACATATCAAAGGTTTCATCCAAGACCAAAAGTCCCAGCCGGTCACAGGCGTCCAACAACGCTTTTGAGATTGGAGTAGGGTCACTGCGGATGGCGTTAAAACCCGCAGCCTTGAGCAGCTCTGCCCGGCGTTCTTCCGCACGCTCAAAGGTGGCGGCTCCGATAACACCGTTGTCGTGGTGAATACATGCGCCCCGAAGCTTGACGGTCTTACCGTTAATCATAAGGCCGTGTTCGACATCCAAAGAAAGCTTTCGGATACCAAAATGGTTATCTTCGGTATCAAGTACCGTATTGTCCGATCGGATGCTTGATCGGACGGTATAGAGATTTGGCGAATCAACGTCCCAAAGTTGCGGATTCTTAACAAAAAGCCTCCCGCGAACCTTGATTTGACTTTCCAATAGGCTGACCGGGACCGTATCGCTGGCGACAATCTTACCCCGTGGATCAAACAACTCGGTTACTACAACGGCGTCTTGAGGACTTGCGGTTTCATTTGCCACCACACTTTCTATATTCATTACCGCATAGTCCGCACCGATATCGGCGGTAGTTATTTTTACACCGTCCAGGGCAAAGTGTATGCGTTCCCCGGCAATAAGAAAAACGTTCCGGTAGATTCCCGCCCCGGAATACCAGCGGGAATCATCACTGGTTTCCCCGGCCACGGTGATACTGTTTTCTTCTCCGAATTTGAGGAACCGGTTTGCGTCAATATAAAAATTGCTATACCCATAAGGACGCCCTCCGGCAAACTCGCCGTTGATAAACACCTCGGCATTCATGTAGACCCCTTCAAATTCAAAAGTTATTCGTTTTTCCGCATACTCTTTCCCAAGGGTAAACCGCTTTACATATTCGTAGTGTCCATCGGGAAAGAACCCTTTTCTCTTGCCATTCGGAATATCGGGCCTTCGTTTCTGTTCGATCATGAGATCGTGGGGCAGATGTACGGATTTTGTTTTTTTATCTCCCCCAATCCCGGTTATCATGGTGCTTTTTTCCTGTAATATCCATCCCGCATTAAACTGTTCACGTTTCATGTTATACTCCTTCAGCTTTTAAGTTTTTATTAACCTGCTCTACCTTTTGGATGGCAAATAAAATAACCAGTAACACGGCGTAAATTAGGGGGGTCAGAGTATACATATACTGAATCATGGTAACTGCGCTTTCGGTCTGTACTTCCGCCATTCCGTCATAACGCCCTGCCGCAAGGAGCCAGCCTGTCAGGGCTACACCTATACCAGATCCCACTTTTATCCCCACTGACGAACAGCTATAAATGGTACCTTCCATCCGTACCTTAAACCGGTAAAATGAGTATTCGGCTACTTCCGCAATAATGCCGTACAGGGCTCCCTGAAGCGGCGCACTACCTACACTACGAATAATAAGACCCACCACCAGGACTGGTACTGAATTGCGGCTAAATACCACTATAAGGGCGCCTATGATACTGATGATAGTGCCATAGAGGCAGGTTTTCACCATACCAAATTTCCCGGTAAGCTTCGGTGTTATTATGATGCCTATCATCATGGGAATAGTACTCGCCATACTCAGGATTCCCAGGAGTGCCGGGTTCTTTAAAACATAGGTTGCATAATAGATACCGATGGCGCCGCTAATACCGCCACTTAAATACGTTAACATGATTATTCCCAGCATGATAAGGAAGTACTTATTTCTAAACAGTAGAACCATAGATTTTCCAAAAGGTACATTTTCCGTCTTCTTTTCCTGTGCCGTGTTTTCCGCATCCCCGGCGGAACTTTTCATTTCACGGACTCCAAACACCGTAATCATCATCAGGACCATGCAGACGGCTGCGTACAAAACAGACACCCCCGTCCAGCCCCCCTGTCCGCCTCCAAACCTTTCTACCAGCATGGGAGTGGTACTATATAAAAGCATAGCCGCAAAGACGCCAAAGAACTGACGGAAGCTCCCCATGGCTACCCGTTCACGGGGGTTATCCGTTGCCAGGGAAGTGAGAGTACTATATGAAATATCGTTTGCCGTATAAAAGAAAGCCCCCAAGGCAGTGTAGAGAATAAAAATGTAGATGTTTTTCGCAAGCTCCGAAAAACCCGCCGGTACACTAAAGAGGAGCACTTGGGAAATTACCAAGGGCGGGATGCTCCAAAAAAGCCAGAACCGGGCCTTGCCCATCTTTGAGCGGGTCCGGTCGATAATGCCCCCCATCATGACATCGGTAAAACCATCCAGTACCTTGGCAATCATCATCAAAGTGCCAATCACCGCAGCGCCAACACCGACGGTATCCGTACAGTAGATCAAAACAAAGGCTGAAATAAAGGTCCAGCTGTAATTTGAACCGAAAGCCCCCAAGCCATAGGCCGTTTTCTGCCAAAACTTCAAACGATTTTCCATGTCATGCTCCTTGTCGTGAATTAGTCATTAAAAATCCATGCTAAACCCGAATTTATGCTAAAAATAGTGAGAAACGTACTTTTTACTTTGAATTTATCCGCGATGGGTGTTTATCATTGTTGACAATATCAATTATAGAGAAACCAATGGTGCTCAGCATAACTCCGCTTAATATATACAGGTATGACTTTTTTTTCCGGATCAGCGGCCTGGTGGATATGCACCTGATTTTTGTGGCTGCCAGCCCTCTACTTGCGGACTTCGATTTTGGCGAGCTTTTCGTAATGGCGGACGATGGCGCTGTGGTCGTTGGCGGCGTAGCCGTCGTTACGGAGGCCCTGGAAAATTTCCATGACTTCAGCGGTGAGAGGGATGGGAACCCTCAGGTTATGGGCGGTGTCAAGGGCGTTCTGGAGGTCCTTGATGTGGAGTTCTATATGTTTCTCCCTTTCATCAACTATTAAGCATTGACAGCATACCGTCAAGCTGTTCTTCCGTAATCATTTCGTAGGAAACGAGTGTACCGAGGGGCATTTCCTGCATCGTCTTTTCACTCAGTACTTCCGCGCCTTCACCCCCCAGGCCTGATATGTCATAATTTGCGGCGCGGCTGTTTTGCTGCATCATAGCCTCCAGCATCGCTTTGCCTTTGGGCGATTCGCCTACTTCGCCGAAGGTGGAGTAGCGGGTGAAGCGATATGGTATAACCGCCGTTGATTTAACCATAACACTTGTGGAAAGGCGTATATCCCTCGAAGAAGCGGCAATTTCTATGCCATATATGCCGGATTCAACCGCAAAATCACCGAGTCGTGTTTCCCAGTAAGCGAAAGCGCGTTTGTCCAGCGTAAACGTTACGTCTTTACTTTCACCGCTTTGCAGCTCGACCTTTACAAAGGCTCTGAGTTCCCTGACAGGGCGGATTACTTTGCTATTCGGATTTTTGACATAAAGCTGAACGGCATCCATGCCTGAACGTTTCCCGGTGTTTTTAACAGAAACGGTAACCACGAGTATTTCGGTATCGGTAACCTCGCTTTTGTTAATGCGTAAATTGCCGTATTCAAATGTTGTATAACTCAAGCCGTGGCCAAACGGGAACAACACTTCGGCTTCCTTTTTGTCATAGTACCGGTATCCTACAAACACCCCTTCGCGGTACTCTACCGTGCCACGCTCACCGGGAAAGTTGAGAAACGATGGCGTATCGCTTAACTTTTTGGGGAATGTTTCGGCAAGCTTCCCGCTTGGATTAGTGTCTCCGAACAGAATCGATACCGCCGCTTCTCCCGAGCCGTCACCTGTTAGGTACATTTCCAATACAGCGGGAATTTCATCAATCCACGGCATTGTAACGGGAGAGCCATTATGCAGAACGACAACTGTGTTCGGCTGAACTTTAACGACTGCCGATATAAGGACATTCTGGTTTGCCGGAATATCAAGGTTATCCCTGTCCGCCCCCTCGGTTTCATGCCTGTCGGTTAATCCCGCGAATATAACGGCGACGTCGGTGTTCCTGGCGGCTTCGACAGCCTCCGCAAGCAGGCTATCATCAGTTACATCGGATTTGATTTTGTAGCCCTGAGCGTAGGAAATATTTAATCCGCTTGCCGTTTGTAACGCGCTGACGGTCTTTGCGCTGTTGACAAAACTGGATCCCGCCCCCTGATAGCGCGTTTTATTCGCAAATTCGCCGATAAAAGCCACTTTCGCCTTTTTATCAAGCGGTAATGTGTCCTTGCTATTCTTCAGCAAAACCGCGCACTGTTTTGCGATTGCAAGTGAGGCCTGATACCCCGTTTCAAGATCATATTGTGTTTCACCTTGATTACGTTCAGAATCCAGGACAAACTTCAATATTCTTCGGACGGCAGTATTCAATTCGTCTTCGGCCAGTTCCCCGGATTGTATCGCGGCAATGATTCTTTTCGCGCTTTCATCCGAACCGCCGGGCATCTCAAGATCAAGCCCGGCCTTTATACCTTTTACCCTGTCTTTTACCGCACCCCAGTCGGTTACGACAAAGCCGTCGAAACCCCACTTGTCGCGGAGAAGTTCCGTAAGCAGATACCTGTTTTCCGCGCAGAATATACCGTTCACTTGATTATAGGCACACATAACCGAGTGCGGCTTCGATTCTTTTACAATCGTTTCAAAGGCTGTAAGGTATATCTCATGAAGCGTCCGCTCATCTACAACGGAGTTTCCCGTCATACGGAGCGTTTCCTGATTGTTTGCGGCGTAATGCTTTACGCAGGAAGCTGTTCCCGTATTCTGGACACCACGCACTATTGCCGCGCCGAGTTTCCCTGCCAAATACGGATCTTCCGACCAATACTCAAAGTTTCTGCCGCAAAGCGGACTGCGTTTGATGTTTATCGCCGGGCCAAGCTGCATAGCCACATTCTCAGCCCGGTATTCCGCACCCATTTCCATTCCTGCTTTTTCGACAAGTTTTTCATCAAATGAAGCCGCCACCGCGCTTGCCGTTGGGAAACATACCGAAGGCAGGCTCAGCCCTATACCAAACCGGTCGCCGTTTCCCACCTGTTTACGCAGCCCGTGGGGACCGTCGCGCATATCTACAGCCGGTATGCCAAGCCGTTCAACCGGCTTTGTGTGGCTGAAGTCCAAGCCGGAACAAAACGCTGCCTTTTCTTCCAAGGTCAGTTCTGATAGTAACTTTTCAACATCCATAAATTTTT
>JAISQR010000566.1 GCA_031274035.1 Treponema sp.
GTCCGAAAAACAATCTCAAAGACCAACCATCTATCAAGGCTCATGTATACGAATCAACGGCAAATCGCAAGTAACCAGCAAATCATTTAAATATCAATTCATTTTGTACGGATTCAGGAAGTTGCCAATGGGCATAAGATTATTAAAGCGATTCTTGTCGGTTCAACACCGCCGCCTAACGATTCACTCTGGAATGCCGCAAAATCACAAGGATTTGAGGTAATAACACACGAACGAAGTCATTCGACAGGTGAAGAAAAAGCCGTAGATACTGAATTAGCAGCGAGAGGTTTGAAAATAATTTACAAACATCCTAAGGCGGCTGTATTAAAGCTGCTTTCAGGCGACAGGGATTTTTTACCCCTGATTAGAAGCGCCTATGAGGAAGGCTGGGAAGCAGAATTATGGGGGTTTTCCTCTGGTATATCTAATGAACTGTCGCAATCGGTTTCACGGGTACAGCTTCTGGATTCTTTATTTGATCAAATTGGGAAATACGAGAGTTAAAAAATAGGGTAACTGTCAATATATGAACGCACAGGCGCCTGCCGGCGCGGGGGCAGCGGGAAGCCGGATCATAAGGCAAGATGCTTTTTGGTGTAGGCGATAAATTGTTTTGCCGCGTCATTGATATAGATGTTTTTATTCACAACAAGATGAAATTCAAAATAAAGATCCATATCCTCAATGGGGACGCTCACCAGTTCCGGGAATTGCCGGATGGGGCCGCCCCAAAAACCGACAATCCGGTTGGTACCGCATAATTCATAGAGAAAGCTGACCTCCGAGCCGTCCAGATACATGGCCGGTTTAATCCCGTGCTGCGCGAATATATCCGCGATTATCGAGAAGGGGTACATGCGGGTATTCAGGAACGCGACGCTTTCTTCCCGGAGTTCCTTAAGGCGGACGGAAGAACGCCGCGCAAGGCGGTGTTCCTTTCCGGCAATGAGTACCAGTTTATCCCGTTTGCAATAGACAGAATCAAACACATTGATGTCAATCGGCGCGGAGGAAAAACCAAGCGGAATTTTGTGTTTCACCATAGAATCCTGGCAGTTATCACCGGGAAAACTCATAATACCCAGAGAAATATCAGGGTGGTTTAAAATAAAGTTTCTAAAAAAGCACGGAGGGAAATCGTTATAGAACCCTATTGCCATGCCGATAGACAGGCGGGATACGGTTTTTTCCTTAAGTTTTTTGATCGCGTCAATAATCTGATCATGGTGGTTCAGATAGGAATGGGCGGCCTCTTTAAGGGCGTAACCGAATTCAGTCAAATCAATGCCCCTTGCGGTACGGTAAAACAGCGGGACGCCGAGCTGCTCCTCCAGTTGTTTGATGGATTTACTTAAGCCTTGCTGTGAAATCAGCCGCTGTTCAGACGCCTTTGAAAAGCTTTTCTTCTCGCAAACGCTTAAAAAATTGAGTAACTGCCTGTGCTCCATGCCGCCCTCCGTACACCAAGCAGTATAACCGGATTTTGTAAAAATAAACCATCCCCGCGTATTCCGGTAGAAGGCCAAGATACAACCTGTAGTTGTAGGTATGGAAAAATTATCTGTTTGACCGGATAACAAAGAGGGCGGTACAATCACACAGTCATTAATGGCGTAAAACTTGAAACAGGAGAAAAAAATGGAAAATACCTCGGAAAGACTCAACTGGAAAGTCGTCATACCTATCCTTTTATTTGTGGTATTCCAGTCGGCATTTAACTCATTCTCGTCGGTAATCGCGGAAATCGCGAAGGCTTTTCCGGATTCGCCGCCGACGCTTATCCAGACGATTATAACTATCCCTTCGCTGATAACTATTCCGATATCGCTGCTCAGCGGGATACTCGCTTCCTACATCACCAAGAAGCGCCTGGTGGTGTTCGGCCTGTCCTGCGAATTAGCCGGCGGGCTGATACCGGTATTTGCCCATAACACTATCTATGCGGTTTTTGTAAGCAGTACCTTCATCGGTATCGGGCAGGGTTTCCTCATTTCCTCGGCCGGGGCAATTATCGCCCAAAATTTTTCGGGAGTACAGCGCGGCACGGTTATGGGGTTTAACCAGGTGGCCAGCAGCCTCGGCATTACGGGGCTTACGATCCTAACCGGATACCTCTCTACCCTTGGCTGGTACAATGCCTATTTTGTATATCTCTTCGTAATTCCGATCATGGCGCTTACCATCATCTTCCTGCCGAAAGGCCAGAAAGATGTCAAGCTCGTCGGTAAGGGCGTCGGTTTGAGCGGGTTATCCAAAGTCTTTACGCCGGGCATGATTTATCTCAGCATACTGTGTTTCTTTCTCGGTTCGTTCAATTTTGCCTTTTACACCAATATCGGCATGTCAATAACGGCCAAGGGCCTGGGGGATTCCTCGGCAATAGGAATGGCGACTTCGCTTAACCCGATTCTGACCGTAGTCATAGGGCTGCTGTTCGGCGCCCTTATCAGGATAACTAAAAAGTTTACCCTGGCGCTGGCCGCGATAATCCTCTCGTCGGCTTTCTTTGTTCTAACTTCCGCGCAGAGTCTTACCGTTATTGCCGTCGGCGGCGCGATATTCGGAATTGGGGCGGGGATACAGCAGGCATCGGCAATCTACTATGTAATGGAGTCCGTTGAAAAAAACGCCAGCGCGCTCGCCATCGCTGTTGCCATAACTTTTATAAGTTTAGGCGTTTCGTCATCCCCGGTCATTGTAAATTCCATAGCCGGCCTGTTCGGGGATGTCAACGGGACCAACGGGCTTATGGTAGCGGCTGCCGCCTATCTAGTTATGTTCGGCATTGAATGCCTGCGCGAACTCTTTTTCAACAAGAATTCTCAAATCGGTATTGTGCAAAAAACCGCCGAAGCAAAGGCGTAAAATTATGTTTGTTATGTTCGTAAAGTTATGTTTGTTAAAATCACGTTATGGAGGAAATCTGTATGATAAGCGATAAAGAAAACATGCGCCGTTTTTATTTTCATGAGGAACCGGAATGGATGCCGGCTTTCGGCGTCGGGTTTCATTTTCTCGTGCCGCAGAACGGCTACCTTGAGCGCCCGCGCGATAACGGGGGCGGTAAGGACTGGTTCGGCGTGGAGTGGGTTTACAAGGAAGGCGAACCGGCCCCGGTTCCCGACAGCGCGCGCCGTATTGTGCTTGAGGATATTCGCGATTGGCGCGGACAGGTAAAGTTCCCCGATCTTGACGCGTGGGACTGGGAAGAGGCGCGGCGCGTTGACAAAATAGACTCAATTGATCGAGAGAACAATTTGTTATACCAAAGCATACTCTGCGGTTTATTTGAAAGGCTGCACGCCTTAATGGGCTTTGAGAACGCGCTGGTTGCGATGATCACGGAACCCGGCGAGACGGCGGCGTTTTTTGACGCGATGGCCGAATACAAATGCAAGCTGATCGATAAACTCGCGGAACATTACAAACCCGATATTCTGAATTTCCACGACGATTGGGGGACGCAGATGGCGTTATTTTTCTCCCCCGATACCTGGCGGCTCCTCATAAAACCCCGGATGAAGATAATAATCGATCGCGCGCACAGCCACGGGATGGCCTTTGAACTGCACTCCTGCGGTTTTATACAGGATATTATTCCGGAAATCTGCGGGCTGGGCGTTGACTGCCTGCAATGTATGGATTTGAACGACATTCCCGCCATGAAGAAAATTACCGGCGGGAAAATGAATTACAATGTATCGTTTAACCAGCAGAAGCACGATCGCCTTATCAGCCTGGGAAAAATGTCGGAAGAGGAGCTGCGCCGCGACATACGCGGAGAACTCCGGGCTTTTTGGGAAGGCGGCGGGTATTATCCATTCTACATGCCGGGCGGGAACAAGTGGAATGATATTATTCACAGCGAAGTCTGCAAGTTCCGCGAGGAAATGAAAACAGGCGCCTAAGCGGACGGGGTCCAGAGGCGGCGCCCCTGCGGGGCGTTGCGGGGTGTCCCCGCAGAGGGGGCAGCCCGGCACCTTGGGCCGGGCGCAGGGGGAGGCTTCCCCCTCCAAACCGAGCATTGCTGTAGTGGAAGTTCTTTTAAGACTGAGTTTCGAAAGAACTTTATTATGACAAACTTTAAACAGGAAGGTTAATGATGATTCCTAAATTTGATCCCAAAGAATTACAGGTTGTACGGGAAATTCCCCCTCCTTTTCCTGGGGCGCTTGGCATGCCGGTATATGATTTTCCGGTATCCCCGAGGGAGGCGTTTATTGCCGCAATGAGGCGGGAGCCTGTCTGGCAGATTACCAACCTGGAATACAAGCCGTTTTGCCCCCATGTTTATCCGGATAATATTGCCCGCGGTTTTTTACAGGAAGCTGCTAAACTGCCGCGGGAGCGGTTCGGGGGCAAAGATATGTTCGGCGTTGAATGGGTATATGTGGACACGGCCGGGGGCTCTATGGTAAGGCCCGGTTCTCCCCTGCTGGGCGACATCAACGAATGGAAGGATAAGGTCAGATGGCCCGACATTGACGCCTGGGATTGGGCCGGTTCCGCGGAGGAGAATAGGGCCTTCCTCAATGACGGTTTCTTCTACGATTGCTGGATCATGAACGGGTATTTTGAACGGCTTATTTCTTTTATGGACTTTGAAGGGGCGGCGCTCGCCTTAATTGACGTGGATCAGAAGGGCGCTATCCATGATTTTTTCAGCGCCTTGACAGATCTTTATATAAGAATCGTCGACAAATTTGTGGATCATTTTCATGCGGAGGGCTTCTATTTCCACGATGACTGGGGATCGCAGCAGGCGCCGTTTTTTTCGACGGAAACGGCGAAAGAACTTATCGTGCCTTATATGAAAAGGCTTACGGATCATATTCATTACCGCGGCGCCTGGGCGGATATCCATAGCTGCGGGCGTATAGAGCGGCAGATTCCGAATATTATCGCCGCGGGGTGGGACTCGTGGGACGGCATGGCCGTTAATGACACCCAGGGGCTGTACGGGGAATACGGCGGTAAAATTATTATCAGAGTCGTTCCCGACCAATTCGGGCCTGATACACCGGAAGAGGATCAGCGCGATGCCGCGAGGGAGTATGTTAAAAAATTCTGTTCCGCCAAGAAACCGTCAATAATAAGCATGTACGGCGCCGGAGTATTGACCCCCGCTTACCGGGAGGAATTATACAAAGCTTCCCGGATTAAGTTAGGCGGTATCAAGGTATAGCGGGGATTACAACTACCCGAAATTTAAGTGTACGCCTATGGGGCGGAGCCCCTTTGTTAAATACACTTGAGGACAAGAAGAATATATAAGATACCGCACATACCTGAGTAGTTTTTTCTTTCCTTTTTCGACTTCGCGGTTTATATTCTTCATGCTTATTTGTGGGTCAAGTTTAGCCCAGAGGGGCGGGATATTGGACACCCCTCGAATCAGAAAGACGAAGGCTCAGTCTTTTTGTCCGTAGTAGGCCTTGGGGCCGTGCTTCCGCTCCCAGTGCTTGCGGATGATGTGATCCGGCAGGGGGGCCGCTTCCGGGTCGAGGCTTAGGGTGAGCAGGGCCATCCGGCAGACCTCCTCCAATACGGCGCCGTGGTATACCGACTTGGCGGCACTGTCACCCCAGGTAAAGGGGCCGTGGACGGCCACGAGGATCATGGACATGTGAAGGGGATCGATACCCCGGCTTTTGAAGGTTTCTACGATAAGGTTACCCGTCTCAAGCTCGTAGTTGTTTTTGACCGCCTCCTCGCTCATGATC
>JAISQR010000026.1 GCA_031274035.1 Treponema sp.
GATTTTTTCGGATCGAAAAAATCTGTCGATGGATAGGAAATTGCGGACTTTCAGTCCGAAAATACTGCGCGGTTTCATACCCCGCTATCTGCGGCAAAAATTTAAACTTTCGCCCTAAAAAGGGCGGGGTATTACACCCGCGCATTCCAATAAATTTGCAATTTATACCTTGCAAACTCCAAAAGCATGCCCATTGATCGGGATTTTTTGTATATTCATGCAAAAAATCTACAAGTGCAACAGGCTGCTAGTTATCATCGTTTAGGCCTAATTTACCAGGTAATTCTCCGCAACGGCAGATCAAGGGATAAACCTGTTCTACACGACTTGTATAAGCTGCTCGTACTGTAATGCCTTTCTTATCCGTTGATGTTCGGGTAAGAGAAGGCCGGGATCCCTTTCCAGAATAGCAAAGGCATCCTTGCGGGCCTGTTCAAGCCGGAGGGCATCGCGGATTGGGTCGGCAAGCCCAAGGTTCAGATAGCCCGACTGTTCCGTGCCGGTAATAAGGCCCGGGCCGCGGAGCCGAAGGTCTTCTTCGGCGATGACAAAGCCGTCGGTATTTTCAAGCATAATCAGAAGGCGCTGTTTTGCGGTATCGGTATACTCATCGGAGTATACCAGGAAACAGTATGCCTGGTCCTTGCCCCTGCCGACCCTGCCCCTAAGCTGATGCAGCGCGGAAAGGCCGAAACGCTCGGCGTGTTCTATAACCATACAGCTTGCATTAGGCACATCCACGCCGACCTCTACAACGCTGGTTGCCGCCAGGATATGTATTTCACCTTTACGGAAACATTCCATAATTTGGCGTTTCTCTTCTTCATCAAGTTTTGAATGAATCAGGGCTATCTTGAACTGAGGGAAAATCTCCTTTGCCAGGCGGTCTGCCATTGAGTAAAGATCCTTGAGAATATCCGCGGTCTTCACCTTTTCACTAGCCTCAATGAGCGGATAAACAAAATATGCCTGCCGTCCTTTTGCCAATTCTTTCCTTACATAATTGTAGACTTCACCTGCGTTGGATTCCCGCTTGAGATAGGTCATGATCGATTTACGGCCGGGGGGCATGTCCCTGATTACAGACACATCTAGGTCGCCGAAAACCGTAAAAGCCAGGGTTCTGGGTATAGGGGTAGCGCTCATCATAAGCAGGTCAGGATGATCGCCCTTTTCCATGACGGCCTGCCGTTGCGCAACACCGAAACGGTGCTGTTCATCAATGATAACAAGCCGCAGGGCATGATATACTGTATCGCGGGAGAAGAGTGCGTGCGTACCGATAATAAAATCAATCTCCCCTGCGGCCAGGGCCTTGAGTAAGGGCCTGCGGCCTGCCGTTTTAAGATTGCCGGTAAGGAAACAGACTTGTATTCCAAGCGGTTCAAGGAGCTTTGCGGCATTTTCGGCATGTTGCCGTGCCAATAATTCCGTGGGGGCCATAAGCGCAGCCTGCCCTCCCAGTTCTATAGCCTTGAGTGCAGCCAAAAAAGAAACCAGCGTCTTGCCCGATCCTACATCGCCTTGCAACAGCCGCGCCATAGGGTAGATTCCATCCATGTCTGTATTCAGTTCTTTCACCGCTTCGATCTGACCGGGGGTGAGCGTGAAGGGCAGCCGTTCTATAAGACGTTTCTGGAGAGGCGTAAAATCAATGGAGGACGGCGCGGCAGATGACAGCGCAGGGGAAAGGGATAGAGCATTCTTTTCCAGGGAAGCGGGGCTGCCAAGCGGCGTATCTCCCGCCTCCTCTTCCCCGCTTTTCCTGCGGGAAAAGGATCGCCGTTCCAAGGCCCGTTTACCTATCATCATTTCCAGATAGAAAAGTTCTTCGTAAACAAGAGTCTTCAGCGCGGCGTCGCGTTCCTCCCAGGAATCGGGAAAGTGCATGCTTAGGAGCGCACCGGATTTATGGAGAAGTCCATCCCTCTGTATAATCTCTTCCGGCAGTTCGTCTTCAATTGCTCCCGCATACTGTTCCAACGCATTAAGCATGAGCCTCCGAATTAGGCCCATAGTAATCCCTTTACTTAGGGGGTACACCGGCACGATACGCCCGAAAAATCTGCTTTTGCTCAGAAGACCATCGCTATTTTCTTCTTCCTGCCCGGCGCAGGGTTCTGTTTCAAAATCTGAACTTTGAAGTTCACCATAACGGTAGCTGAAACTGCCCCAGAGACGCAGATAGCTGCCGACGGCAAGTTCTTTTTTGATATAAAACTGATTGCAGCCATAACAGATAAGGAAAGCCTTGCCGGTTTGATCCTCTACCTCCGCCTTGAGCGTTTTGTTTCCCCTAAAATTAAACCAGAAATGGCTTGTTACCTGAACCACGGTACATACGGCGGGGTAACGGGAAAAATTTTTCAACGGAATAATACAGCGGCGATCCTGCCAATCACGAGGATAATGGCGGAGCAGGTCCCCGGCATTGTTGATATTTGCATTTGCCAGTTGTTCCTCAGCCTTTCCGCCTGCCCCTTTGATGCTGCCGATCCGCGCGGCAAGTTCCCGCAGAAACATTGTTTAACTTATACAGGCAAAAGTATCAGATAATAGGCCGCAATCTTGATGAGAAACCCGATACAGATAATAAGACCAACTATGACGGCAATAGATGCGATTAAACCGGTACGATACTTAACAATTCTTGTACGGAATAGGATACGGTTTGTACGGTAGAATAAAGGCTGGGATATAGAATTAACAATGCTCCAAAAGGGTGTATGAATATTCTGATTGGTGAGATATGCAATAAGGCTCAAGCCTAATATAACCGCACAAAAACCCATAATAAAGGAAACGGCAGACCAAACGGACACCAGAGCCATAGCAAGGATAATGCCTATGCTGATCCGTCCTTCCCGAATAGCCGTGTTGAGAATCTGGCTTACAAGAGAAAGTACGGCCATAGCTGCAATGGGCGATAGGTCAATATAGCCCTGCTGCAAAACAGGAAAACGGCGGAACCAGAAAATGTAAGGATTGGTAATACTCCGCAGTATTTCAGCGGGCGCCCCGAAATCAATGCTTCCAAACCAGGTGAGCAACACCCTGATAAAGATAAGTAACATATATATGCCTATCAGGGTATTGAGAAGTTTCAATACTATCATCATAGAATAAAAATAGCACGTATTTATAATTTAGTCGAGGTTTTCATAACAATTAAATAAAAAACCCCGCGGCGCATACCTACAGTTCCGCGGGGGTATCTTTCAAATTTTGATATTTTGAAAACGCCGGATACTAACGATTAGTACCTATGCCGGGAAGCGGCGGATATCTCTTATTCTCCTCCCATATCCCTTCACGATATTCACCCCGTATGCTTGGAATATCCAGAATTAAGCCAGGTTCGATAAGGTCTGGATTCTGGCGGTTTTCCAGTTTTCCGGTATTGGCATTATAGAGCCGCCGCCATTCAAAGGGATCGTTGTAAACATAGGGATAACCGGAAATATTCCAAAAACAATCCCTGACACTTACCCAAGTTCTAACTTCATACTGAGCCGGTAACGGGGACATATCTTCAATAACATTGAGGGCCGTTATAACTGCCGAGGCGGCGCTTATAGCCTTATCCCAATCTTCTACGGCAAAGGCATCGGTAGCCTCGCTATAAGCATTCTCCGCCGTTGTATAGGCATCGGGGTATATCCGATCTCCATTTACCTTTACGGCCAAGTCAAGCCTCTCCTTAGCATCTGCAAGGGCTTTACTTGCCGCCTGGGCCTTGGTCTCTGCTTCCGTATCAGGGTTTTCCGAAACTGCCGGTTCTACCGCGCTTATTTCAGCCGCCGGGAGGTCTCCAGGTACTGTTTCCCCCTCTTCCGTTGCACCCTCAACAAGAGTCTGAGCTTCCTGTTCAGCCCTTACCCCAGCTTCGGGAGCGGCCTGTTCTTGGGATGCCCTCTCGGAGGCCGCCTGTGCCGCAGCTTCGGCGGCGGCTTGTTCCCGGGCAATCCTCTCGGCGGCGGCCTGCGCCGCAGCTTCCTGCTCGGCTTTAACCCTTGCCGCATCGGCCAGGATTTTTTCAGCCGCCGCTATAGCAGCCGCTTCTTTTTCTGCCTGTATTTGGGCGGCAATCCTTGCCTTCTCCGCCTCCGCTGCTTCCGCCTCAGCCGCTTTCTCCGCCGCGGCCTTTTCAGCGGCGGCTGCCGCCTGCGCGTTAAGCTGTTCAATCTCCGCCACCGCCGCTATCGTCTGGTTCGCGTTCGTCAGCGCCGTGTCGTAGTTCTTCCCCGTATTCGCACGCACCGCATTGTTGTACGCCGTGTTCGCGCGGTTGTAGGGCTGCGGAAACTTCGTCCGCGCCTGGATGGAGTTGGCCCAGTCCATGCGTTCCTTGGCCTTGGCTACAGCGTCCCCGGCGGCCTTTGCCTTCTCCGCTTCCGCTGCTTCCGCCTCAGCCGCTCTCTCGGCGGCAGCAATGGCGGCTGCCTCTGCCGCGGCCTTGTCCGCAGCCGCTTTCTCCGCGGCAGCCTTTTCAGCGGCGGCAATAACGGCGGCCTCCGCGGCAGCCTTTTCAGCGGCGGCATCTACAGCGGCTTTCTCCGCGGCGGCCTTTTCAGCGGCAGCTTGCTGTTCTGCCGGAATTTGAGCGGCGGCTTCCGGTGCAGACCCTTCGGCATATCCTCCCTGTTGAGCAGGGGGCTGACTATTCAATTGCTCAATTGCATCGATGGCATTAATAGCTCTTATAGCATTGATAATCGCATTATCCCAATTCAGGGCATTCCTTGAACGGATTGCATCCCCATACGCGGTACTTGCACGATTGAAATTATTAGGATATCTCGATCCTGCCTGTATGGAAATGGCCCAGTCGATTCTTTCCTTTGCCCTTGCTATGTATTCATCAGCTTGCCGTGCCCTGTCTTGATCGGCATTCGCTGTAAATCTCGGTTGGGTTCCCGTTCTTTCCGCTTCGGCGGCTGGAGTGTTTAATCGTTCAATTTGATCAACAGCAGCGAGCGCTCTATTGGCATTGCTGATAGCGCTATCATAATTTTTATCGTTTTTATCTCTTTGGGCGCTATTAAAAGCGTCGTTTGCTTGAGTAAAATCCGAGGGAAATCTCCGCGCTGCTTGAATGGATGACGCCCAGTCCATGCGTTCCTTGGCCTTGGCAATGGCATCATCGGCTTGTTGGGCTTTTACACGTTCGGCTTCCGCCTGCTTTATCCTTTCGTCAGCCTCTGCTGCCGCGGCTATTTCATTTAGCCTTTCAATTTCATCAACCGCGGTTACAACCTTAGCGGCATTTGCGGATGCTCCATCCCAGTTTTTATTATTTCTCGCCAGAACAGCATCATTATAGGCATTTTCCGCCTGAGTGTAAGATTCAGGAAACTTAGTCCTGGCCTGTATAGAACTAGCCCAATCCAGGCGTTCTTTGGCTTTAGCAATGGCGTCATCTGTCTGCTGAGATTTAACCCGCTCAGACTCCGCGGCAGCTTCCTGTTCTTTCCTTACCCGTTCGGCCTCTACCTGTGCGGCGCCGGCAACATTCGTATCCGGTGATTTGCTTGCCGGGGACGAGGCTGCGGGGGGGGCTGATTTTGAAGCATCAGCCAATGCCTGATTATTAAGCCGTTCAATCTCGCTCAGAGCCCCAAGCGCATTATCAGCATCATCCGTTGCGGTACGCCAGTCCTTAGAGCTTTGAGCTTTAAGCGCATCCTGATACTTGGATTCTGCATTATTATAAAGACCGGGAAAACGGGACTTTGCGTTGATAGAATTGGCCCATTCAAGCCGGCTCTTTGCTTCGGCAATGGCATCTTCAGCATTCTCTGCCGGCTCTTTATCCTCCCGCGCCAGCATTTCATTGTACAATTTCTCGATTTCGGCAACTTTCTCTATTACCGTACCGGCATTAGCCGCGGCGTCGTCCCATCGTTCCTGATTCTCAGCCCTTTGAGCTTCGCGGTAAGCATTTTTGGCTTCGTCATAAGGACAAGGAAACTTTCTCTTTGCCACTACCGATGCCGCCCAATCAAGCCTTTCCTGAGCCTGAGTCATTTTATCCCTGACTTCCTGTTGCTTATTCGGCGCCTCTTCAACTTCCGGCGATTGTTTCTGATCGGCAGCACCAACGCTAACGTCTGTCGAAATTTGCTCCTCATCAGGCTGACCGTCATTGGACGGTCCGCTTGCACAGGAAAAGATAGATATAAAAAAACAAATACCTAAAATACCGAATATACTTGTTAAGGTTTTCATAAACGACTCCTATTAGAATTTCTAGCAGCCGCGGACACTTCGTGTCCGATTGCACTTGTGGGTTTTTTGCTCAGTATGCCTTTGGCACACCTTCATACAAAAAATCCCGATCAAGGGGCATGCTTTCGGAGTTTGCAAGGTATAAATATTCATGTTTATAAATATTTATACCATTTTATGCGCGAAGCGCAACAAACTCCTAGGAAAAAGGCTTCATATATAGTATAATATAACCGATAACTAAAAGTTTGTCATGTATTTATAAAAAAAACCGCATGTCTTTCACTCATACACATCCAGTTCACCGGTTATAAAAGATCGGCTATCGTTTTCTATTTCTATTATAAGCCCGCCTTCAGGGCCTATACCCCTCAGTATACCTTCTACCTTTAAGGGGGAATCCGCACCCCCCGGTATAAAACGCACCTGCTCATCCTTCTTAAAAAGGCGTTCCTCAAGACGGGAGCGCCAGTCCGTCCTATCCGCCGTCAACTCTTTGTGCAGCCTTGCAAGGATATGCCCTAGCAGTTTGTTGCGCTTCGCGCACAAAACCCCAAAAAATCGACCGCAAGGCGATTTTTTACCTTGCAAACTGCCCAAGGATGCCGGATAATCGGGATTTTTGCGGCGCTGGCGGCGCAAAAATCCACAAGCGCAACAGGCTCCTAGCAGTATGCCCCTTTCTCCCTTCTCTCTACCGGTACGGCTCTTGCCGGCCTTTTCCATTTCTTTCCATATACTTGTTGCCTTTGTTTTAATTTGATCCGGAAATTCCCTCTGGAATACATTAACGCCTATGCCGATATAGACAAGCGAGCCGTCGCTTTCGGTAAGTATTCCCGCGGTCTTCTTTGAAAAGATCATGAGGTCGTTCGGCCATTTAACCTTTACCTGCCCCCGGAGAAGCGGAGCAAAATCTTCTATTGCAAGAGATACCGCAAGGCCGGTCCTCAGAGTTATGGCGCTGGGGACAGCTTTAAAATCGGCAAAACGCAAAAGTATAGTAAAGAAGAGATTTTGCCCCTGTACCGCAAGCCAAGGTCTCCCTGCACGGCCCCTGCCCTGTTCCTGAAAATCCGCAACAATTACCGTACCGTGAGCTTCCCCCCGCGCGGCAAGCAGCCGCGATTCTTCCATCGTACTTGAAACAATTTCCTTGTAGTATACCGGCGCGCCGAAGGGGTTTGCGATTTGGAACATAACAGCCTTCTATCGAAATGCGGGGTATAGTACCCTCTGCCCACCGCAAACCTTCGGTTTGTCTCGCGCGAACTTTAGAGAGGGGTAGTTCATTATGACTTTATCCATGAATTTGTTAAATGCTTGATACATATCAGCCGTTTATCACCTCCTGAAAGCTTTCTGGGTTGCGCCTATCAGTGCAGTTAATACGCTTTTAGCATATCCCTTTCCCTCTGCTTGGCCTAGGAGCCTGTGGGACTTTGGTGAATTTTTGCATATTCATGCAAAAATTCCGATTAACGAGGCTCCTTTGGGAGTTTGCAAGGTATAAATTTGCAATAAATTGCAAATTTATACAATTTTC
>JAISQR010000099.1 GCA_031274035.1 Treponema sp.
CCCGCCATTCCCGGGCGGCCCTTTCCTGTTCCGCCCGGCGGGCCTGCTCCTGGGCTATCCGGGAGGCCTGGTCCTGTTCCGCCAAATACATGTTTTCGCAATCATCCACACTGGTCAGCAACAATCCGCAAACCAGGAGGATTCCGGCGGTATACATTTTGTGTATCCGGGTAAATTTTTTCTGGGCCATAATTTTCTCCTTACACCGCATAGGTATGATCGAGTTTTTTCAAATCGCCGAATGTGTCAATTTCAATAATATCATCAAAAGAACATTCCCTTACTTCTATATTATATTCTTTTATAAAATATTCCAACGCAACCTGATCCCAATAGCGTTCCTTGCCGCCGGGCATTTCATAGACCGTCTTGATATGTTCCGCCATCTTGGCGCCGTCCTTTTCGTTCCAGTAGGAGATCCCGAACATGTGATGGCAGTTTTTGCCCCCCACCTTTAACCGGGAAATATAGCCGTTTTTAGTTTCAAAGCACCAGTCGTCGGTAATGTCCGCGGGAACCCCCAGGTAGTTGCTGGCATACTGGTATTTGGCGATCAGCGCCGGGCTGTTCAGGTACAGGTCCGATTCCAGCACATACGCGTTCTTTAAAAGGTAGCGCACGCACATGGCGGAAGATATATTGTTGGATTCGTTAAAAAAGGGATTTTCCAGAAATTTAATGCCGGGGTACTTGTACAGGAGCTGATCAAACTGTTCCCCCAGGTAGCCCCGGACGATCACGATTTCTTCAATCCCCGCCGCCGCCACCGCGTCCAGCAGGGTATCAATGATCCGCTTTCCTTTGACCCGGACCAGGGGTTTGGGGGTGTTCAGGGTGATGGGCACCAGCCGGGAACCGAAGCCGGCGGCGATAAAGAGAGCCCGTTTTACCCGGTAGGGTTCCAGCGCCTCTATCCCTCCGGGGGTGATCCGGGTCTGCTCCGTACAGCCGGCTTCATCCAACTGGGTGAGGGTTTTGTTGATGGTTCCCACCGAAAGGCCCGTTTTTTTTGCCAGAATCCGCTGGGTAATCCCCGTCTTCCTGTCGCCGCCGCTTTCCCGGTGAAGCGATTCCAGCAGGGTCAGTACTTCAAACTGGGGTCTTGAAAGGGTCATTATGAAAGTATGGTAGCAGTTTTACAGGATCGCAAAAAGGGGGACATTGACTTTCCGGGCTTTTTTTGATAAGGTCAATCTCTGCTGTATAAATCCAGGCATAAAAATTTTATTACAAGAGGAGTCGAAATGATGAACGCTAAAAGATCGTTTTTAGCCGGAATCTGTCTTGCTTTTATTTGCAGTCAGATTATTGCCCAATCACCTAACCAAAATTCCGATGGGAATACTAGGAATAGTCCTCCCCAACAACTGATTGAAGCTGCGGGAAGAGGTGATGTTCCGCAAGTTCAGGCGCTGCTTGACCAAAGAGTTCAGATTAATTCCAAGGATACGGTAACAGGCCACACGCCGCTTATGGCGGCCGCTTTGAACGGTCATGCCGAAGTGGTAAGTCTTTTAATTGCTTCAAAGGCTAATGTAAACGCCGTAGATAAAGACGGCGACACCGCCCTTATGGCGGCTTCGGCGGCGGGACATCTTGACATTGTGGAACTGCTGATTGCCGCAAAGGCCAATGTCAACGCAAAGGACAAATTCGGCGACACTGCGCTTCTATTTGCTGCTGCCAATGGAAAAAAAGATGTGGCCGTCCGCTTGATTGCCGGCAAAGCCAATGTTAACGCCGCGGATGTATACGGAGAAACGCCCCTTTATATCGCGACCGCCAGAGGCTACACAGATATTGTTTCTATTCTTTTAGCGGCAAAAGCAAATCCGAATGCGGCGAATATCGATAAATTAACTCCCCTTATGATTGCCGCATCTCTTGGCAGAACGGATTTGGTAACCATGCTGCTGGACGCAAGGGCAAACGTAGACGCGGTTGATGTGGATAATTTTACCGCCCTTATGTATGCCGCTCTGGAAGATCAAAATGATACGGCAAAGCTTTTGTTGGATGCCAATGCCAAAACTGATATTGGGGCAAAGACCATTAAAGTAAAAGGAGCCATTGGCCAACGCCTTGCCCGTGAAAAAACCGCTGCTACCGTCTCAAATGTTTTGAATACTTTGGGTGGAGGCGGAGGCGCCGGCGGTCTTTTACAAATGGGTTTAAGCTCCCTTGCCGCCAAGTCCGGGGAGGATGTAGGACATACCGCGCTGATATTTGCCGCATGGAGCGGAAACAACGCCCTGGTTCAAATGCTGCTTTCCAAAGGAGACAATGTAAATAAAAGCTCCAATCTAAATATGACGCCGCTGTATTTTGCCGCGGCGGAAGGGCATGCTTCAACGGTTAAGCTGCTGCTGGATTCCGGGGCAAGGGTAAAGGTGGAACACAAATTAAGCGGCGAAACGGCGCTTCTTGCAGGGATACGCTCCGGGAACCTGGATACGGTAAAGTATCTCATTCAAGTCGGCGCGGATGTGAATGATCCGGACGCTCGCGGGACAACCCCGCTTATGGCCGCCGCGCAGACCAATACGGCAATACTCAAGGCGGTGCTGGATGCGGGCACCCTTGCCAATATCAACAGAACAAGCCGGGACAGAAGTACGGCGCTTATATTTGCCGCTGCGGCGGGAAAAACCGATTGCGCCAGGATGCTGTTGGATAACGGAGCGGATGCAAAATTAAAAACATCCCGGGATGAAACGGCGCTTGTTCTTGCCGCTGACGGAGGAAACTCCGCTCTTGTTTCAATGTTATTGTCCGCCGGGGCCGATGCCAACGGCAAAACAAAGGGCGGTGTTACCCCCCTCTTTGCGGCCATGGCAGCCGGAGCCTTCCGTGTGCGCAGCGGTTGGAGTACGGATCAGAACAACCTGATCAGCCTGCTGGATCTTGTGGGAGCTGAAAAACCGGCCGACACCGCGCTGCTTGACCTGCTTTTGACAAGCGGCGTCGATGTTAACGCCAAAGACGATAACGGTTTTACGCTTTTGATGCTTGCGGCTGCGACCAACAACACCGAAGGGCTAAACCGCCTTTTGGCGATGAATGCCGATGCCAAAATAAAAGCCGGAAATGGAGACACGGCGCTTTATTTTGCTTCCTTTAGAGGCAATGCCGCCATGGTAAACAGCCTTCTTGCCGCGGGGGCCAATGTTGATGAAAAGACCGATAACGGAGTTACCCCCTTAATGGTTGCCGCCAATGTGCAGGTGCTGGATATTTTGCTTAAAGCCGGGGCCGATATCAATGCCAAAAACAAATATGACGCAACCCCCTTAATGTACGCGGCCCAAAGAGGCAACGCCGAACTTTTTAACGCTCTGTTGAATGCCGGCCAGGATATAAAGGCGGTAAGTAAATACGACATAGGTGTGCTTGGATGCGCCGCCTGGGGCGGTAATGAAAGCATTGTGGATACCTGTCTTGCCGCCGGCCTTCCCCTTAATTCCCCAAAAGGCATAAGCCCTCTGGGATCCATTGCGGGCAGATTCGACCAGGCGAATGTCCTGCGAACAAGCCGGGTCAACGCAAGAAGTGCCCTGGCGACAAAAATCATCCTCACAAATTTGGATCTCATGACCATAACGGGGACGATGAATCTAAACTTGATACAAAAGTTCCTGGATGCCGGGGCGGATGTAAACGGCGGATCACCTTCGCCCTTTTTTTGTACCGTCAACAGCGGAAATGTCGAAGCAGCCGTGCGTTTGCTTGCCGCCGGAGCCGACCCGGAGAAAAAATACCTGGTAACACCGCTCAAAATGCTTGAGGGCATGATGAAAGCGGGTTTACCCCTTAATGACGGGCAAATGCAGATTTACGCAATGTTGGTTTCCATGGAAGAACTCAAAAAGTCAGGAGCAAAACTTCCCTATCCCCATACGCCCCAGCGTACCGGGCTGCTTAAAGATTCTGCCTAAAACAAAAAGCGCCTAAAAGCCGGGGGAGTTTATCCCCCCGCTTTTACCGGCGTAATCACTCTTCTGTCGTAAAACCATACGAGCCTTTTCTGAAATATCTGCGGCAGTAAGTCCAAAGCGTTTTTTAAGGTAATCCAAATCACCCACTTCGCCAAATTCATCATTTACCGCAACCGCAATAACAGGGATGGGATTTGAAGATGCTAAATAATCACAGACCGCGCTGTACAATCCGCCAATACGGCTGGCATTTTCTACGGTAACAATTGCTCCTGTTTCCACAGCGGCGCTTAGTATTGCTTTTTCATCAATGGGTTTGAGGGAATACATATCTATCACTCTCACATTTATGTGATCCTTCGCAAGATCAGCAGCAGCAGCCAAGGCATCTGAAACCAGCAGTCCCGTAGCCAAAATCGTCAAATCATTTCCTTTACGTAATAATGAACTACCACCTATTTTAAATTCGCTTCCTTCCTGATAAATCGCTGTACTGGCCCTTCGCTGGGTACGAATATAAACATTCCCCTCATGGTCAGCCGCCTTTTCAAGCAGAGCTGCAAAAGCCATCGTGTCCGTTGGTTCAAGTACCACCATATCCGGAATAACACGCATAAGGGCGACATCTTCAAAGGGCATATGAGTCCCGCCATTAGAAACAGCACATACCCCAGGATCCCACCCAAGAATTTTAACGTTCAATCGAGCGTATCCGCAAGAAAGAAAAACCTGATCATAGGCTCTGCGTGTGGCAAAGACGCCAAAGGCATTCACAAAAGGAATGTACCCTTCCAAAGACAGCCCTGCAGCAACACCTATTGAATTGGCTTCCTGAATACCAGCATTTATATACTGAGCCGGCAATTCTTTGCGAAAAGGAGCAGTTCCCATAGAATTGCTGCAATCATTGTCAATGATCATAACACGCTTATCTTTTCTGCCAAGTTGTAAAAGGGTATCACAGTAAACATTCCGCATATCCTGAGTACTCGGACCATATTTATCCAACAGCTTTACATTCATTTCAGGCTCCTTTTCTTACAATTCCAAGCTCAAGCCGATGCAGAATTTCTTTTTCTGCCTCATCCGCTTCGGAATCTCCAAAATTCATAAAATGATTAAACAAAGCTTCTTCAGCAAACTTACAGCCAATACCCTTGTGAGTTTCAAGTATCAATGCACAAGTGACATTCTTATCGAAACAGCGGGTAATGCCGTCATGTATTTCCTTTACATCATAGCCGGTTACCGCAAAACTTTCCAAACCAAAGGCTCGAAATTTTCCGCTTAGATCATAAGGTCGGCAAATGTCCTCAAGTTTACCGTCAAGCTGAGCCTTGTTATTATCAACCAGAATCGTTAGATTACTCAATTTGTTTTGGGCCGCGAATTGTACCGCTTCCCAAACCTGTCCTTCCTGGAGTTCGCCATCTCCCAAGATTACAAAAACCCGCGCCGGGTTTCCACTCAACTTTAATGCGTACGCCATACCGCAGGCAGCGGACACTCCCTGTCCCAGCGAACCAGTGGTCATATCAATCCCGGGAGTTTTGTTCCTGTCACAATGACTGGGAAGCTGCGTACCGCCCTTATTAAGGGTATAAAGCATTTCTTCCGGGAAAAATCCGCTCAAGGACAATGCGGCATACACTGCCGGTCCGCTGTGACCTTTCGAGACCACCAATCTATCCCTTTCCTTCCAACAGGGGGTTTTCACGTCATACCGCATAATGTCCCCGTATAGTACGGCCAGTACATCAGCGATAGACATAGCCCCACCGATATGGCCACCTCCGGCACTCTGCATACATCGTATTGTCTTAATACGAATCTGCGCTGCCAAATTACGCAATTCAATGATTTTCTCATCAGTCATAGCAAACAAATCTCCTGATATTTCCTTGCGGTCTTTCATTTTCAGCGGTACGCCGAAAGTTATATATCCCTCGGAGTCTAATTATGAATTATAATTACTTTTATGTCAATATATTTTATAAATATATTTACTATAATACGTAATGACTCAAAAGAAAATCTAGTGTTCTGACTTATTCAAATAATATAAGGCTATTTTAGTTAATTCTTTATAATACAAGGAATTAAAAAGAGAGGACTTAGGGTTTCCCCAAAATTAAATACTACATATTGGCAAGCGAAGGTTGTAGTGTATAATTCCAATCCTTATGGAATTTGTTCCTGAGCAGCTTTATCTTACGCATTTGTTCGTCTGA
>JAISQR010000111.1 GCA_031274035.1 Treponema sp.
CGGAGCTGGCGGTCGTTCATGTCCACCGCCCGTTTCCAGGTGATACGCCGGGGGTCTATCCCCAGGCTGTTTCCCTGATAGATGTGGTTATCCAGCATGGCGGCCAGAAGGTTGTTCGCGGCCCCGATGGCGTGGAAGTCCCCGGTAAAGTGGAGGTTAATATCCTCCATGGGGATCACCTGGGCATAGCCGCCCCCCGCGGCCCCGCCCTTGACGCCGAATACCGGCCCCAGGCTCGGTTCCCGCAGGGCGACGACGCTCTTTTTGCCGATTTTCCGCAGGCCGTCCGCAAGCCCCACGGTGGTGGTGGTTTTTCCTTCCCCTGCCGGAGTGGGGGTAATGGCGGTTACCAGTACCAGTTTGCCGTCCGGTTTACCGGACAAATCGGCAAGCAGGTTGTAATCAACCTTCGCCTTGTAGTTTCCGTACTGTTCAAGATAGCGCTCGTCAATTCCAAGACTTTCCGCTATTGTGCGAATATGCCCTATCGGTGTTTCCTGGGCGATTTCGATGTCCGACTTGTAGGTCATGTGATTTGCAATCCTCCTTCTTGATTTAAAAAAACCACGAACTACACAAACGGACTTGCTTTGTCTATGTGTTCGCGGTTACATAGTTATAGTAAACCCGCAGGTTATTTTTGCGGCTGTGCTTTCGGCAACGCCGTCACATCCGTGCTTTCGTTACGGAGAACGTTGTTGTAGGGATAGCGCGCGACTTTGGCGCGTATCTTTTTTTGACGGTTTCCGGGTTCTCCCCATAGGACCATGACTTCGGTACCGAGTTCCGTATAGGCGGTGTCAAGGCTGCAAATTGAGATCATCCGGTGGAAGTAGGCAGAGCTCTGGCGACCGAAGCTTGTGCCGATCATTTCTCCGTTTGCATTGATTACCTTGTCTTTTGTCGTGACGATACCCGTTCTTGCTGTGCCGAATGAGGCGTCTTCAGACAAGAATATGCTACTTTCTGTTTCCGGATTGACCGGTTTTTCGAAAGCGTTAGGTTCATTGGGTTCTTCAATATACTTATAGGGCTGTTCATCCCTGAACTGGGAAATGTATACATCAGCAATGTCCTCAAGATCCCATTCGAGAGAGACAACTTTACTCCTATTCTCCGCGGCGATTCTTTCCAGTGCCGATCTGCCGACAAAGTCATGGTCGAACTTGATCATTTTATCCCATCCCAATTCATGAGGGCTGTGGTAGAAATGATTGATATCGTCAGCTGCGCTGCCGCGAAGACTTACGCCTCTATACATCTGAATCCAGTTTTCTCCCTGCGGGTCTTTCTCAAGGTAGTTGACAAGATCCTCATCTTCCAGGGTGGGCGTCAAAAAGTGGAACCCCCACTGCGGGAATCCATTTTCAGAATGGTTCATCGGATAGCAACGGGAGCCCAGGCGCCGCAATCCAAACGGCAGACCAGTCTCATAAATTGCATGGTAGACGGAATGTGCATCCTGGGATGCGCCATGCACCTCATAAGCAAGAGTTCCTGCCATACCGACACGGCAGATGCGTACAGGCTTGCCGGCAATGGTTGCCACTATGGTGCGGAGGAATTTCAGCTCACGCAGGCTTTGTCCACAGACAGCTTCCAATACATCAATAGAAACGGGACCGGCAACCTGAAACAGGAAAACCTGCCCGGTAAGTTCCGTACCTTCTATGTTATATTTCCCGTATTTACCAGAGCAAAGCGCAAAAGGCAGAATCGGCATCATACAATATGTGATAACTTCATCTTCGCCGGTACGAATCATAACACCATCCACCATAATTTTGCCCTGCTCGTTGCACATGACACCATGCTTGATCCCGCCGACCGGGAAGTTGCTGACATTGGTGACACAGACCTTGGAAAGAAACTCAATGACATCCGGACCCTTGAGCTTATATGTATTCAATGGATTTAACCCCGCATGAAGATAACAGGTTTTTTTCCAGGAAATCGTTTCATCCCGCCAGCCGGTGAACTCATACGGTGTAATGCCGATAAACCCAGGCGCATAAAGACCAACCGATTCGGAAAAAGGCGTAAAAGGGGTGTGATTCAGGGTTTGGAATTTGTCACTCATGATTTTTCTCCTTTACTTTGTTTGATTCCACTGCTTTATATTTTCTTGAGCAAGGAATAGCGATGCCAAAAACCATGATTAGCGTCGCAATGAGCGTTATAACGCCCCATATACCGAAAGTGACTTTATAATCTCCGGTCATCTCCGCTATAAGTCCTGTGATTAACCCTGCGGTGCCGGATATAAGCCCTCCGCAAAGCAGCATTATGCTTTGAATGCTGGGAAATGTTTTAATCCCAAAATAGTTAGCCAGAATCGTCGGCATGGTGCCGAACGCGCAAGCCATCAGCATATTAAAAGCAGTATAATATAAATACACGATAAACACCTGAGATGGATTCACATACACCAGAATGCAACTGATGCAGAAGAGCGCAAATCCGGAACCATATATAAACGCCGGTTCTATTCTATCCGCCATTGCTGAAATTGAGAGCATTAATATTATACCGATGATTGCGGTTGCTCCGTTGGCGCTGGATAATGTCGAAAGTGATACCCCATGGTTTAGAAAGTGTACCGAAGTGGCGGTTGTAAAAGATAAGGACAAGAAACCAACAGATGATGCAATAATGGCCATCCAAAACAATGGCGTTTTCACAGCGCCTTTCACTGAGATTGACTCGTTAGCCGGGCGCTTGTAGACGGTTGACACAACCATTTTTTTGTTGCCTTGTTCGGCCTCTCCTCCCACGGGTATACCGTCTGGGATCTGGCCGCATTCTTCCGGACTCTCTTTTAGAAAAAAGCATATAATGAAACACGCGATTCCCAAAACTCCGCCGATATACCAGCAAAATCTAAAATCATTTGTCACCTTAATTACATAGTTCGCAATATAAGGTCCTAATATTGCTCCGACCATAGCGATTCCGCGTGACAATGCCTGCGCTTGCCCTCTTCGTTGATAAAACCAATTATTGATTAAACACTGTGCTGTAAGTTGGTTTGTAATCAAGTTTATTAGACCAAAGCCAATGCCATAAGCTAAGACAAACGCCGTGCCGGAGTTAATAAAGCGGGCAAATACCATCCCCACAACTGCCATAATGATGCTGCCAAACATCATGGGTTTACGGGAGCCGATTTTTTGAATGAATCCGGCTAAGAGCAACTGCGGGGGGCCTTGCATAAGGCTTATAACGGTAAAGGAAAGTCCGTAAACTGTCGCGGCCATTACAACCTGCCCACTGGAATACATTATTGGGTTGGCGATATTCAATAACGATGAGAACAGGGTTGCTGATGTCGTGATAAACGTGATAAGCGCTAATTGCTGCCAACCCGAAAATTTTGCATGTTGCATTACTATCCTCCTCACATCATTGCACTTACTTTTTGGATTGCGCTTTTGGTAACAAGGACACATCCGTGCTTTCATTGCGCAAAACGTTATTGTAGGGATAGCGCGCGACTTTGGCGCGTATCTTTTTTTGACGGGTTCCGGGTTCTCCCCAGACGATTAAGACTTCGGTACCGAGTTCCGTATAGGCGGTGGCAAGGCTGCAAATCGAAATCATGCGGTGGAAGTAAGCGGAGTTCTGGCGGCCGAAACTCAACCCTATCGTTTCGCCTTTTTCGTTAATTACTTTGTCCCGGGGAGTACTCATACTAAAGTCAGGCCAGAGATTTCTGTCAGTGGGTGTGTCTATATATTTGTAGGGTTCGCCATCTTTGAATTGGGAAGCAAATACATCGGCGATGTCCTCACTATTCCATTCCAGTGACACAATTTGCCGCTTGTTTTCAGCCGCGATTTTTTCGAGCGCTTCTCTGCCGACAAAGTCATGGTCAAACTTGATCATTTTCCCCCAACCTAATTCATAGGGATTTGGATAGTAGTTGTTGATATCGTCGGCTGCGCTTCCGCAAAGATTCGGCATTGTCACATCTCTGGAATAAATGAAGTGAAGCCCATATTGCGGAAATCCGTTTTCAGCATGGTTCATCTGATAGCAGTGACCACCCAAACGGCGCAGCCCATAGGGCAAACCCGTATCATAAATCGTTTTGTATACGGGATGCGCATCCTCAATTAGGCCATGTACTTCATAGGCAAGGGTTCCGGCCATGCCGACACGACAAATACGCACGGACTTCCCGGCGATGAC
>JAISQR010000233.1 GCA_031274035.1 Treponema sp.
GAGTCTGCGGGCGGGGATACTGCTGCAACATGGTGTCGGACAAGCTTAAGCCGGTTTCCATCAAAATGGCCAAGGATCAGAATCTTTCCCTTAATTCCATGAAGATCTCCGGCCCCTGCGGACGGCTTCTGTGCTGCCTGGCCTATGAACATAACTTTTACAGCGAACAGCGGAAACTCGTTCCCCAGGAAGGATCAAAAGTTAGCTATGAGGGAACAAACTGGAAAGTTACGGAGCTTAACGTGGCGGCGGGCCGGCTTACCCTGAATGCGGAAGACGGCCGCATACTCCAGCTTCCCTTCTGCCGTTTTGCCAAAGACGAGGGCCGCTGGTGCGTCTGCGGGGAGGGGGAATAGGGGCATCACCGCTTCTGTATCATGCCGTACGCTCCCGTAGTACCAGTGTCTTGTCCGGCTGTCGTTTTTAGCCCGTTTTTGTTTATTTGACAACACTTTTGTCTATTTCACAGCTGTTTTGTCTAATACAAAACACTGATTTAATTACAGTAGAATTGCCACAATTTGGGCGGAATAAAATAGGTCTATTCCGCTTTATTTTTTAATTGACAGCTACAAAAACTCAGATATATCATTTGTTTCGCAGTAAGAGAGGAATTATATTCTTTTCTCAATTTATTTGAATAAAGGATGGGGTGTATGAATATCCTTGCAGTGTGCGGGTTAGGAATCGGTTCCAGTATAATGTTGAAGATCAATGTCGGTAAGGTACTGGATGAATTAGGTGTTCGGGGATATCAGCTTAATGTAGCGGATATTGGAACGGCTAAATCAATCCCCTTTGATATGGTGGTAACATCTGTAGAATTGGCGGATGTACTAAAGAAGGGAACCCCTCCGGAAAAACATTTTAGAATATTGTCGATTAATAATTTTATCAGCAAAGATGAAATGCGGACTAAAGTTTCCGAATGCTTAAAACAGCTGGGAGAAATTTGAAATTACAATTAATCCCGGCATGAGGAATTAGTATAGGAGGACATGAAAGATGAGTTTTATTTGGTTGTTGATCAATGATTTTTTAACCGATTCATTGATCCTGATTGGACTGGTCGTGTTTATTGGACTTTTGGTTCAAAAAAAATCCGGCGACCAGGTGATTATCGGAACGCTCAAAACAATTATGGGTGTTATCATTCTCAATACCGGCGCCGGGGTAATGGCTGGGGTAATCGGCAGTTATCTTGCTCCTCTTATGACCCGGGCCTTCAATGCCCAGGGATTGGTTCCCATGACAACATCGGTAGTAAGTCTGGCAACTGCTGAATATGGGACCACAGTAGCATACATTATAGTTGGGGCTTTTGTAGTGAACTTGATACTGGCCAGATTTACTCCCCTAAAATACATTTTTTTGGCGGGACATCACTTTCTCTATGTAGCCGCAACTATAGCAGTGGCATTTGCGGCATCGGGGGTGTTTGGCATTAAAGCGGTCGTTATCGGTTCCCTTATTGCGGGATTTGCCTATGCTGCCCTGCCGGCGATCAATAATAAATTTATGAGAAAAATAACCGGCGATCAGCCCATCGCTATGGGGCATTTTGGAGCTACCGGTTATTGGCTCGCCGGCAATGCGGGAAAGATCTTTTCCAAAGATCAATCAAACAGTACGGAAAACCTCAAGCTTCCCAAGGCTTTTAGTTTTGCCAAAGAAACGGTATGCGCTGCGACTCTTATTATCGTTATACTTCTGGCCATCTGTGTTACTATCGCCGGACCGGCCTTTTTGGAAACTGAATTAGGGGTTTCGAAAAACATGGTTTCTTTTATTCTGATTCAGGGGATCACCTTTGGAGCCGGTTTAACTATACTGCTTCAGGGTGTTCGCATGATGGTTGCGGAAATCCTTACCGCTTTTGAAGGTATTGCCTCCAAGATCGTTCCCAATGCGCTGCCTGCCCTGGACTGTCCCGTGGTTTTTCCTTATGCGCCGAATGCTGTATTGATAGGTTTCGTTTCAGCTACGGTGGCGGGGATTATTACTTCAATAATCTTTGGATTTTTCGTAGGGGTTGCGGTGGTTCCACCGGTAATTGAATTCTTCTTTATGGGAGGTGCCGGGGGAGTGTTTGGAAATTCTACGGGAGGCGTTAAAGGATCTATCCTTGGTGGAGCCATACAAGGAGTGCTTTTTATCATTCTGCCCTATTGCTATTGGATCGCCTGCGGTTCGATTCTTGCCGCCCATAGCTTTACTGTGGTAGATCCGGACTTTGTATGGTCCGGACTTATTGCCAATGGAATAGGACGCTTGTTCGGTTTTTAAGCATTTGAGACGGTTCCGGAACAAGCAAGTTTTGGGACCGTCTTGTTTTGCCAAGCTGCAATCCGGGAGGCATTGCTGTAATGAAATTGATAGACATTACCCAGACGTACAGACCGGGAATGATCCGTTATCGGAGTATTGAGGATTTTCATTTTGAATGGCTCAGGCATTATAGCCAGGGCTCCGGCATGGCTCTATCCAAATTTTCCATGACCAGCCACCTGGGAACCCACATTGACTCGCCCTACCATTTTATTGAAGGGGGGAAAAAAATAGGCGACATAACCCTGGAAACCCTTTGTGGAAAAGCCCAGGTGATTAACGCTTGTAACCGGACCGTGATAGATCGGGATTTTCTTGAGTCCCAGAAAATCACCGCTCCCCGTCTGTTGTTTAAAACGGATAATACGGAAAGGCTCAGGAACACTGCGGATTTTGACAATGTTTTTTTTACCGAAGATACCGGTGAATATTTGGCGGTTCATGGAGTGATACTGGTGGGATTTGATTATTTTAACGTTGATAAAAGAGGAGACAAGTCCCGCCGTGCCCACCGTTCGCTTCTTTCAAAAAACATCGTAATTCTTGAGGCAGTTTTTTTAGATGGAGTTTCTTCGGGCGAATATGATCTTTATTGTCTGCCCCTAAAACTGGATGACCTGGAAGGAGCACCCTGCCGGGTTATATTACAGGAGGGAGAATAATTGAAAGTTTTGGTAAGTGGCGCATCGGGACTTTTGGGATGGGAAACGGCTGATGCCTTTGAAGAGGCGGGCTGTCCGGTGGTTCGTCTTTTGGGGCGAAAATCCGTGGACATTATGAATACCCGGGAAATAATTGATTTTGTAAAAACGGAACAGCCGGATTTGATTGTTCACAGTGCGGGGTACCGGGATTTAGACGATATAGAAAAACATGAAGCCGATGGTTTTGCCCTTAACACTTTTGGTACTAAAAACATGGCACTGGCCGCTTCCGCCGCAGGAAGTAAATTGATGTATATAAGCAGCGATACGGTATATGACGGTGAAAAAGAAACCGGGTATCATGAATATGATACGCCTAATCCGGTAAACATTTACGGCAAAAGTAAATTAATGGCGGAAAATGAAATTCGTTCGCTTTATGCCGAATATTTTATAATCAGAACCGCCTGGCTTTTTGGCCTTCAGGGACATCCGGAAAACAATGTTATTTATACTCTCCGGGATAAACTAAGGGCGGGACAAACTATTTCGGCAAGCCGGGATCAACTGTGTAGTCCTTCCTATACCAAAGATATTGCCCAAGTCCTGATAAAGATTGCCCAAACGGATTATTACGGGACCTATCTGGTTTCTAACCGGGGTGCTGCTTCCCGATACGATGTGACCCTGGCCATAGCTGAATTTTTGGGATTGGATACTTCCCTGGTGATCCCCGCCGATGCCGGGCTTATTCATCTGGCCAAGCGGGCCCGGAATACGGTTTTTAAGCCCATCGCTTTTCCAAAAACCTTTGGCATCGAAATGGAAGATTGGCAGGATGCTCTTAAGCGTTGTATTGATGATTTGAAGTTCCGGGAAGTGAAAAAGCAATGACCCCGAGAATACTGGTCGCGTCCAAAACCTGCAGAACCGTTATGCCCGATGATGAGGCAAAGCTGTTCTTTGCCCGTTACGGTTTAGAGAGTGATTTTGGCCTTTTACAGGATAAAAAAGATGTCCTGGGAAGTTACCATGCCGTAATAGCGGGAACCGAGACCATAGGCTCCGTAGAATTAGACAGGATGAAACTGGTAAGGGTTATTGAAAAATTCGGTGTCGGTCTGGACAATATTGATGTTAACGAAGCCCGGAGACGGGGCATTGCAGTGATTAATATGCCGGGGATAAACAGCAAATCGGTGGCTGAGATGGCCCTTGGATTGATGTTGGCCGCGGCCCGGCGCATATGTTCCGGAGACCGGGCAGTCCGGGCCGGAAATTGGGCCCGGTTAAAGGGTACCTCGCTGGAAAATAAAACTCTGGGTATCATAGGGACCGGTTCTATAGGAAGGATACTCAGTTCTTTGGTTTCCGGTTTTTGCATGAACGTAGTAGGTTTTGATTTATTTGAAAATGGTGAATTTATCGCCGCCGGCGGAACTTATGTAAAATTGGAAACCCTGCTTAAAGAGTCGGATTTTATTTCGATTCATGTACCGTTGACGGATAAAACCCGGTACATGATAGGCAGGAGGGAATTGGAACTGGTGAAAACCGGTACGGTACTGATCAATACCGCCCGGGGGGGAATTGTGGCGGAAGATGCTTTATACGAATTCTTAAAGAACCACCAAAACGCCTGTGCCGCTTTGGATGTGCTGGAAGATGAAAATACCTTAAAAAACAGGCTTATGGAACTTGATAATGTGATTGTTACGCCTCACATAGCGGCATATAACGATCTCACCCTGCAGAGGATGTTTGAGAGCGCCGTTAGAAATCTGGTATCGTTCTTTAATGAAAAGGAAGGAGAAAATGCTTAAGGAATTTTTAAAGAAGGATTTTATTACCGTTAAAGCCGATGCTGCGGATTGGCGGGGGGCTGTTAAGGTTTCGGGCGACAAATTGATTCAAAACGGAATTATTGAAGCCCGGTATATTCAGAATATGATCAAGGCTGTGGAAGAGCTGGGGCCGTATATCGCCATTGCCCCAGGGGTGGCTATTGCCCACGCTAAACCTGAGGACGGAGTAATTAAAACAGGCATTGCCATAACAATTCTAAAAACCCCGGTTAATTTTGGCCATACGGAAAATGATCCGATCAGTGTTATTGTTACCCTGGCAGCATTGGATCATGACGCCCATATTGATGCCATGGGGGACCTTATGGATGTACTTGAAAACAAATACGAAGATATAGTCCGGGCGGAAACCCCGGAGAATATTTTTTCTCTTTTTGGCTGATGGAGGAATGATGGGACAGGTTAAAACAATTGAAACCGTTAAAAATGAGATCATCCGGGCTTTAACTGCCCGGGGGGCACGGGATCGGGATGCCCGGATAGTAGCGGATTCTCTTGCCTTTGCCGATGCCCGGGGGACTAAGTCACACGGTCTTAATATGCTGGATGCTTATCTGGAGAGAATTGAAAAAGGCGGCATCAATGTTGACGCCGAAATTATCAAGGTACGGGAAACGGAAAGCACACTTGTACTGGATGGTAACGGCGGCTTTGGACAGGTGGGAGTAAGTGCCCTAATCGCTCAATTAACAGAAAAGGCCGGACACCACAGCATAGTCTGTGGAAGTATTAAGAATATCAACCATTGCGGCGCCCTGGCTTATTTTACCTTACCGGCGGCGAAAAACGGTCTTTTGGCCTTTTTATTTGCCAATGCCAATCCTACGGTGGCTCCCTTTGGGTCTATGGAAGCGGTTCTGGGAACCAATCCTTTCTCCATCGCCATCCCCAACGGTGATCACCCCATAGTTCTGGATATGGCTTCCAGTGCGGTAGCCAAAGCAAAGATATATCAGGCGGCTAGGGAAGGCAAGAAAATTGACCCCTCCTGGGCGTTGGATGCAGAGGGAAATCCCACGGACGATCCCCAGAAAGCCATCAATGGGGTACTCACCGCCATGGGGGGGGCCAAGGGATATGGCATAGCCCTGGCCGTAGAAGTTCTGGCGGGAGTACTTTCCGGCGGAGGAATCATCGGAGAAGTAAATTCGGTCCACAAAAATCCCCAAACCGGCATGAATGCAGGGGCTTTTGGAATACTTATCGATATCAAATCTTTTCTGGATAAAGAAGCGTATGCCGAAAGGATAAATAAATTAACAGGAAAAATACGGGCTGCCAAGCCTCAACCGGGTAAACAGATTTTTTTGCCCGGCGAAATTGAAGAAGGTAATTATAATGCCGCGCTACAACACGGTGTTACATATTAATTTATCATTTGGAGGAGCTGAACATGAAAGCAAAGGAATTTATTGGAATTATTCCCCCCGCTTTATCATCCTTTGATAAGGATGGAGTAATTTATGAAAAAGGGATCCGTGAGAATATACGATTTATTCTTCCCTATGTAAACGGTTTATATCCGGTAGGTACTTATGGCTGCGGACCCTGTATGGATATTGCTGAGCGGAAAAAAGTTTTGGAGATTATCCTTGACGAGGTAAATGGAAAAGTGCCCGTGGTTGCCCATGTGGGTACGGCGGATACCAAAACCACCTGCGAATTGGCCTGCCATGCCAAACATGCCGGAGCCAGCGGGGTAGGTGCGATTTCACCCTATTATTCGCCCAATCTGTCGGAAGAAGCCATGTATCGGCATTTTGCCGCTCTGGTGGATTCGGTAAATGAAACGGAATTCCCGGTTTTTATTTATAATAATCATCATCTGTCCCAAAACAGTATAACCCCCAAATTGTTAAAAAGGCTCGCCGAACACGGCCTTCGGGGTTGCAAGGATAGTTCCTTTGACATTGTAAACTATTACTTGTTCCACGAGGCAATAAAGGACTACGATGATTTTAATCTGATTATCGGTACCGAAGCCATATTTGTCGCCGCCTTTGATGCCGGCGCAACCGGCTGTGTCTGCGGTATGGCCAATATTTTTCCGGAAATTCTTAAAGGACTCCGGGATGCCTATCTTGCCGGAGACCGGGTGCGGGCTATGGAGCTTCAATACAAGATTTTGGAAGTACGTACCGTGACCAAGGCCGGGCCGACGGTTCCCATCATGCATGCTATTTTATCAATGCGGGGCATTAATTCGGGAATTCCCCGCAGTCCCTACATTGAAATTTCTGATGAGCTCAAAACTTCCGTGCGGAAAAGCCTTGAAAAACTGGAGCTCCTGTGATGTTTGATATTCCCGGCAGAGTTAAACCTGCCGGGATTTTCCGGCAATAATTCTTTGTCCGGCTAAGGATTGAAGTTTAACACTAAGGTGTTGTGATGGCCTGTCTTACCCCCAGATCGTATTTGATTGCCGCCAGGCTGGTCAGTAATCAAGAACCCTCAACCATTGCTGACCTTGCCCGGGAACTGCAGGTGAGCGATCGTACCATACGGTACGATCTGGATACGCTGGAATACTGGTTTAAAGACAGAAATGTTTCTTTAAAGAAAAAGAGCAATGTGGGGGTTTTTTTGGATAAAAGATCCCCCGGATTTGAATCGTTACAGGGATACTTCAGACACCCCACTCCGTTACAGCAGGTCTACTCCAATGACGAACGAAAGTATATTATGATCATCAAAATTCTTGAAGGCGGAAAAATCTATACCACCTCTGACCTGGCATCCTTTGCCAATGTCAGCAAGTCGACTGCTTCCAAAGATTTGAAAGAAGTAGAGTCCTATTTAAATAACTACCGAATCAAACTGATAAAAAGAACAAACGTTGGCATTGAAGCTCAGGGGAATGAATCGGATGTACGCAGAGCCCTGGCGGAACTGATTTTGGAAACCTACGGGTATATTGCCTTATTACAGCTGATGCATAAACTGGACTTATCCAATACCCGGCATAATGTGCACCATATAAACCGTATTATTGATTTTTGGGAAAATGTTCCTGCCAGGGAAATCCAGCTTTTTTTAAGCAGGCTGCAGGATCTTTTCCATGTGGTCTTTACGGATGAGGATGAAGCGGAGCTGTTTGTATTCCTGAGTGTAGGCCTAAAAAGGCTGGGGAAAAACAACACCATAGATATGGGAGAAGCTAAGTTAAAAAAATTAAAGGCGTATGAGGAATACCGGGCAGTAGAGACCGCAGCAGCCGATATTTTTGCCGCTTTGGATTTGTCTTTTACCGATGATGAAATTGCCTACCTGACTATGTATGTGCTGAGTACCGGGATAAACAGCCGGGATTCTCGGGCAGGAGGAAAGTATACCCAGGATCTAAAGAATGTCAGGACAGTACTTAAAAAATTTATCAGGGCGGTAGGAAAGAAAATCAATTTGGATATTTCCGGAGATGAAGAACTGTTGGAGGATCTGCTTCTGGAAATAAAGCCGCTGGTAATTCGGGCCAAATTTGATATCCGGACTGAAAATACCAAGCGGGCTTATATTAACCGGTATCAGCCGGAATACAAGGCGGTGGTGGATTCTGTTTCTCTTCTGGAAAAAAATTTCTCGATCAAACTTAGCGATGTTTTTTTTACCAATGTAACCATCCATGTAGCTGCGGCAGTGGAGCGGAAGACGTTGGGAAAGGTCAATAAATATCTTGCCGCAGTGGTGGTGTGCAGTACCGGAGTGGGGACCGCCAAGCTTTTATCGTCCAGGATAAGCAGTGAATTTCCCCAGATAAAAATAATAGGCCAGTTGTCTCTTTTGGAATACCAGGGATTTGATAATAAGAATACGGACTTGATTTTTACAACCATACCGTTGCCGGAGAAAAAAGGCTGTATTATTATAGAAGTTGATCCCATCCTCAATCAAGAAAGCATACAAAAGGTGCATGATCATATCCATAATTTTCCCATAGAGGAAAATGAAAGTCATGGGCGGCTGCAAAGAATATTGACGATCATCGAACGGAATTGTACTATAAAAGACCGGGACAATTTATTAAAAGAGTTGGATGGTTTTTATCATGGTAAAACCCTGAAGTCTGCCACAGACTTAAGAAACGGCCCGCCCCTTTGTTCTCTTGTCACCGGAAAAACCATGGCTTTTGATGTGTTGGTTTCCGGTTATCAGGAAGCGGTAAGTTTCGGCGGAACATTACTGCTGGAAAACCACCTGATAGATCAACCTTATATTGCAGAGATGGTTACGGCGGCGGAAACCTTTAAAAGCAATATTGTTATTGTTCCGCATATTGCCATGCCCCATGCCCAATCAAAGGGCTATGTTAAAAAAGTTTGCATGAGCCTGGTACATTTAAAAAAGCCGGTATTTTTTGGATATCCCAGATACGATCCGGTAAAAATTCTCTTTTGTCTGGGAGCCGTGGATGACCATTCTCATTACAGGGCTGTTAGTGATTTGTTGTTCCTTCTGGAAAATCAGGCCATGAGTTCCCGCATTCTAAATGCCCGGAATGCCGAGGAAATTCTTTTTGTCATAAACCAAATACCACATTATCAAGAGGAGTAAGGGATGAAAAAGCAGAATATATTGATAACCAACCCCACAGGATTGCATGCCAGGCCGGCAACCCAACTGGTGGCGCTTTCAAAAAAATATAAATCCGATATTACCATTGAATGCGAAGGATTTATCGTTAATCCGAAGAATATCTTCAGTGTACTCAAGGGAAAGATGAAAAGCGGCAAAAAGATTTCTATTGACGCTGCCGGTCCCGATGCAGAAGAAGCGGTTGCGGCGCTCTGCTCGTTTATCGATAATCTGGAGGAATAATATGCAGATTAATGGTACCTGCGTTTGTGGCGGTATAGGATTGGCCCCGCCGGTATTAATGGAAGAATTTATTCCGATTAATCTTGACGAACATGAAACCTTGCCGGTGGAACAGTCAACAAAGAAGCTTCTTTGTCATATTTCCCTGCTTGAGAATGAAATGATAAGCAGATCTGAAGAATTACTTCAGCAAGGGAAAAACGAAGAAGCGGAAATGTTTTCCATGTACTTGGCCATGCTTCTGGATACGGATTTCCAGGATGGAATTTGTGATTTTGTGAATCAGGGATACGCCCTTCCCGCTGCCATTAAGCGGGAGGCTAAAGTTCAGGAACAGATGTTGTTGGATACCGAAGACCCCTATATGGCGGAACGGTCGGGAGATGTGGAGGATATTGCCTATAGGCTTATCTATCATATTTTGGGAAGACCCTTTCCCAGCCTGGCTTCTCTGGAACGGCCCTCTATAGTAGTTGCGGAAGATATGCAAGCTTCGGCCCTTTTGGGGGCGGATTATAAAAAAGTACGGGGGATTGTACTCTCCGGAGGTTCTAAAACGGCGCATCTTTCCATTCTGGCTGCAAGCCTTGAAATACCTATGCTTATTAATTGCGGGGACCTGGGGCCGGTATATAAAAATATTTCACGCGATGCCGCTCTTTTTCTTAATGCTGGTGAGGGATACGTCTGGTACTCTATGACGGCCGAGGAAGAGCTTGGGGCGGAAAAGAAAAAAAACGCCTTTTATGAGAAAAAGAAAAAGCTTGAACCATACAAGACCGCAGAAGCCCGTACCAGGGATGGGCGGCGCATACTGCTTAATGGAAATATTGTGGAGACCACGGCCATTGACAATATTTTGAACTATGGCGGCGATGGGGTAGGGCTTTTTAGAACTGAATTTCTTTTTATGAACAAAAAGAATTTACCCTCCGAAGATGAACAATATGCGGTATATTATACCGCCGCAAAAAAACTTGGCGCTAAGCCTTTGGTAATTAGAACCATAGACATAGGGGCCGATAAACCGGTGGAAGCTCTGCACCTGGAAGCGGAGACAAATCCCTTTTTGGGATTCAGAGCCATACGGCTCTGTCTCCATGATACGGAGTTGTTTACAACCCAGCTACGGGCCATATTGAGGGCCAGTATTCTGGGTAATATTCGCATCCTGATTCCCATGATTGCTACCATGGAGGAACTTGACAAAACTCTGGAACTTATTAACGGGGTCAAAGTCGGCCTGAACCGGCAGAAAATTGAATTTGACAAACATATTGCTGTGGGGATTATGATAGAGATCCCTGCTGCCGCCATCCGGGCTTGGGAATTTATCAAGAAAGTTGATTTTTTCAGCATAGGAAGCAATGACTTGACCCAATATACCCTGGCGGTGGATAGAATGAATGAAAAGGTACAGTACCTTTACAATTCCACCGATCCCGCAGTACTCCGGCTGATTCAAAATGCCATAGACGCCTGTACGGAGGAAGGTAAATATTGCAGTCTCTGTGGCGAAATGGCCGCAGATGAGGGCGCCTTGTCTGTTTTGATAGGTATGGGATTGACCAATATCAGTATAAACCCCACTTCTATTCTGTCCCTCAAACGATTCATAAGCGGTTTGGATTACAGTGCCCTCAGGGCGCAATATAAGCTCCCTCAAAAGTGAGGCCTTCTACTTCATATCCCCCTGCCCTGTGCCGGGTGATCGGACAGGACAGAAATCCCGGACTTTTCTCCCCTTTTAAGGCATACTCTATCCATGAAGCTTGTCATCCTTGGTTCAGGCACCTCCCAGGGCGTTCCCGTTGTGGGCTGTTCCTGTCCGGTCTGCCTTTCGGAAGACCCCCGGGATAAACGGATGCGTTCTTCCCTTTATGTTGAAGGGGAGGGAGGGGAAAGGGCGGTAATCGACACCGGTCCCGAATTCCGGCTCCAGGCCCTCCGTTCGGGGATCGGCGGCCTGGACGCGGTATTTCTGACCCATGCCCATGCGGATCATATCCACGGTCTGGATGATTTACGGCCCCTAAGCCGGGAAAAAACCATCCCCGTCTACGGAAACCGGGAGACCATGGAAGAATTCCGGGAGCGTTTTTCCTACCTTTTTAAGGAAACCCAGCGGGGAGGCGGGAAACCCCGGATTAAAACCATTGCCGTAACCGGCCCCGTCAGGGTCGGCGGGCTCTGTTTTACCCCCATTCCGGTAAAGCACGGGGCCCTGGATATCCTGGGGTGGACCATTTCTGAAGCTTTGACAACACCGACCGTCCATGGCCGGGTATCCATGGCATACCTGACCGACTGCACCCATATTGGGGAAGATTCTTTCCGGCTGATTGGAGAAGGGGGCGCTCCGGCGCTGCTTATCGTGGGCGCCCTGCGGGTCCGGCCCCACGAAACCCACTTTAATTTTGCCCAGGCCCTGTCCGCCGCCGCCGGAACCGGAGCGCGGGAAGTATACCTTACCCATATCTGCCATGAGCATACCCACCGGGAAATTGAGGAGTATTGCAAAAAATTTGCGGGGCAAGAGGGATTTACAGGCGCCATGGGACCGGCCTGGGACGGGTTGGAGATAAGACTGTAAAGTAAAGACCGCTAAAGGGATCTGCGCCTGTACCAAAAACCGGACAGGCCCTCGCTGAACGCGCCGTTCTACACCTTTTTGGTTATCAGGTCGCTTTTTAGGCAGCGGGTGCAAATTTTAACGGTAACGGTGGTACCGTCAATTTCGGTCTTGACCTTCTTGAGATTGGGCTTCCAGACCCGCCGGGTACGGTTTTTGGCATGGCTGACCGAGTTGCCGGTAACGGTATGTTTTCCGCAAATATCGCATGTACGAGACATAGTATCCTTCCTTTGAACTTTTATAGTATACCGGAAAATAAAAATAGTGTAAAGTAGTCGGTGGTGGGCGAATTGTCTCATAAAGACAACGAGGACGATTATGCCGTCCTGAAACCTCCTTTGCCGGTGGCAATTTCCCGGGTGATAATCCTGTACGCATCCCTAATTCTAATAAAGGATTCGCTTAGTTTTTCCTGTTCTTCTTCGCTTAATCCCGTTTTGTTATCCGGGTGGAAGATCAGCGCCAGTTTACGGAAGGCGCTTTTTACTTCGTCATAGGAGGCGCCTCTGGAGATTTTCAGAATGGTCCAGGGATCGTCCTCGGGATTTTCCGGCGGAGGCTGGTAGTTGGGGTCCAGGAATTGCCGTATGTAAAGGGCTTCCTGCTGGGCTTCCCTGCCCATGGCCATGCTTGCCAGTTCCGAACCCAGCAGGGCCAGGTCTCCCCCGCCGGGGCGGCGGGCGGCGAGGCTTTCCACCAGCAGATCCGGGTT
>JAISQR010000235.1 GCA_031274035.1 Treponema sp.
ATGGGCATGCTGTACTCTTCGAGTATTCGGAGTTTGTAAGGTATATCGAACCTCCGGTTCGCATTCATATTTATGAATATTTATACCATTTTATGCGCGAAGCGCAACAAACTCCTAGGACTTTGGTGTTTTTTGCTCAATGTACTTTGGCACACTGAGCAAAAAATCCCGATAAATAGGCATGCTTTCGGATTTATTTACCCCTTAATGGCCCCAACCATGATACCTCTGACAAAATACTTTTGAACAAAGGGATACGCACACCATATGGGTAAACTTGCCACAATAATAAGGGAATATTTAAGCAAGTCCGCAAGCCCCTGTTTTGCCGCCGCTATTTCAGGATCATAGGTCATATTGGAGGTAAGCTGATTCATAACTAAAATCTCACGCAAAAACAGTTGCAGGGGAAATAGCTGCCTGTTGGAAAGATAAATAAAGGCGTTAAAATAAGTGTTCCAGTGGCCGACAGCGTAAAAAAGAATCATAACCGCCGTAATAGGCGCTGAAAGAGGAATAACCACCCGCCACAGAAAACCCAAATTATCACAGCCGTCCAGATACGCGGCGTCCAGCAATTCGTCGGAAATATTTGTCTGATAATAAGTACGGGTAATAATCACATTATACGCGCCGATAGCGCCGGGTAACAGCATCGCCCAACGGGTATTGATCATACCCATTTGTTTGACGACAAGATATGTCGGAAGCATACCGCCGCTGAAGATCATGGTAAAGGAGACAATAAACATAAAAGCGTTCCGCCCGACAAAATCTTTTCGGGACAGGGGATACGCGCACATGACGGTTAAAACAATATTAATACAGGTTCCAACCACCGTGTAAAAAATAGTGTTTGCGTATCCCAGCCAAACTTTGGCTTCCTGAAATACCGCTTTATAACCCTCAAGGGAGAAATCCACCGGCCAGAGATACACCTTGTTGGACATTACCGCGCTTGGAGAACTAAAAGAAGCGCTGAAAACATAGATGATCGGGTACGCTACCAGGACAAACGCCGTTAATAACAACAAATCATTGATAAAATAAAATACCCCCTCTCCTTTTGTATACAAAAAATCTTTGTTTTTTTGCATTTTTCTAAATAAAATTCTTTCAGCCCGCCGCGTTCTATAACCTGTAGACATGTTCTCTCTCCTTTCCTTTTCTGTTGGCCGAACAAACGGCGCTATTCAGAAATCCGGTTACCATAGACTTGTCTCACTGAATTTTTGGGCAAGTTTATTTACGATAATAATCAACAGCAGGTTTATTATCGAATTAAACATATCAATTGCGGATCCATAGGAAAACTCAGGGGGCATACTTCTAAGACCCACCGTATACACATAGGTTGAAATTACCTGCGAAACGCTGAGGTTTAAATTGTTCTGCATCAAAAATATCTTTTCAAAACCGACGGTCATGATCTGTCCGCAGTTAATAATCAAAAGCACTACCATTGTAGGCATGATACCGGGAATATCAACATAGAGTATCCGCTTAAAACGGTTGGCGCCGTCAATCATCGCAGATTCATGCAGTTCAGGGGATATACCCGAAAGCGCGGCTAGATAGATGATGCTGTTCCAGCCGAAATATTGCCACACGCCTGACCAGACATAAACCGACGCAAACAGTTTCGGATCAGCCATAAAATTGGTTCTTGCCCCCCCTAAAAATTCAATGATATTATTTATAACACCGATACGGGGGTTCAGTAGTTGCATCATGATACCAACCATAACCACCGTAGAAATAAAATACGGCATATAAGTAACATACTGAACGGGTTTTTTCATCCAGCTTCTATGGGTGGTGTTGAGGGCAAGAGCGAAAATAATGGGAATAGGGAAAGATGCAAGTAGTTGGTAAATCGTTATCGACAGCGTATTCCTAATCAATTCCCTAAAATAGTAATGGTTGAAAAATTTGATAAAGTTATCGAAACCAAGCCATCGCGCATTGGTGATCGTATTTCCCGGTAAAAAATCCCTAAAGGCAATTTGCATACCGTACATCGGCCAATAGCGGAAAAGGAGAAACCAGAGCAGAGGTATCGAAAACAAAAAATACAACTGATAATTCTTCTTGATTAAAACCCATTTTTTCTTATTCATTGCGGAACCCCCTCTTTGTTAAACTTTCCAATGTACCATAGGGAGCCCCGCCGCCGGCGACGCAAAATATGGAATATTTTTTGCCCGCAGCGATCCGATATATACCGTTTTAAGATCCCTGCCTCCGAAGGTAATACTCGCCATCCACGGGGCAATCCCCTGCCCCGTCTTAAACAATATCTCATTGGTAACACGTTTTTCCCAAAAGGCGTCATCCAAATCTTTGACCTTTTGAGGATCCCCCTCGTCGATAAGTATCTTAAAATCTCCGTCAGGGGTGATGGCAAAAACTTTATCCGAATAGACCATCGTACCCCAGAGATTACCGTAGCTGTCAAAGGCTATACCATCGGGATAGGCCCCCGCGCCCATACGAGCCGGACCGTATACTTCCTTGTTATGTAAATCCCCTTCCCCATCAACCCGGTAGCGAAGTACCCGTCCGCCGGTAGTTTCCACCACATAGAGATATTCTTCTTTTGCGTCAAAACGCGCTTCATTGGTAAAATGCAGTCCGTCCGCAACTATATGAATGCCCCGCGAGTCGTAGCGGGCGATATACCCATCATCAAGATCAGGGCGCAGCGCATCCAGCCAGTTTTTCTTCATGGTGGTAATGGTAATCCAGAGCCGGTCTTTAGAATCCCGCAATACAAAATTGACCTTACCAATTTCTTTGCCGTCGATGCTATCAAAGAGAACTTCGGTTTCCCCTGTCCTCTTCATCCGTTCCAAACAGTCGGTTCCAAAATTAGAAATCAGGATATCGCCGTTTGCCGCAAAGGCCAGGCCGTTAGGCAGCGTACCTTCAAAAAAACGGTTGACATCTTTTGATTCATGATCAATTTTTACCGCATATTTTTGAGTAATAATCTGCTGGCTGCCGTCGGGTTTAATTAAACATACTCCGCCCCGCGCGTCGGCGGCCCAAAGGCTTCCATCGGGTTCCGCTAAAATACATTCGGGTCGTTGAAGATCGGTACCGATAAAACGGGCATCTTCTCTATTAAGGGTAAAAGTACGAATTGGATTATCCGGTTTCATGCCGCCTCCTCATTTATTGTCCTGCCTTTCCACTGTCTCCATCGGGTAAAAATGATATTTGCCGGTATCCGTAGGGGAGGAATAAAAACAAACCGCTTTCATCACCTCCCGGCCCGTGTTCCTTAACAGATGAATCTCATTTTTCCGCAGCAGTAGAAACGTACCCGCCGTAACCGCCCGGGCCTCACCGCCTTCCAGAAGCATTTCACCGCCGCCCGACAGAACATAAATTGCCTCTTCGCAATCGGGATGTGAATGGGGCGGCTTTGCGCTTGCCCCCGCCTGAAACTGTACGATACAACATGAACAATAATCAGACGATACCTGACCGTTTTCAGCGACGATCCATTGCAGGATACGATCATTTACCTGTATTTTAGGCACAGTATCTGTTTTAACAACTTCTATGATGATCCCCCTTATTCGACGATACCCCTCCGAGCCAAAGGTCCGCGCTCTGCCTCCCCCGCGTTAGCGGGTTCTTGGGTTCGTCATTCTATTCCGTTAGGGACAAGATATGATCTACCAAACGGTAACCCGGACGGTTGGACCAAACTGGTGTACAGTTTGGGAACTCCTGTGTAGCGCCCCAATATGCGGCTTTGGGATAATAATCCAGCATGTTTTTGGCACAATCGCCGTAAACAATAACATCCCCTTCAACATCGGTGATATAAGGCTCAAACTGCTTACCCGTAAAGATCGTCAGAGGCCGTTTTATATCCTTCAATTTATTTTTTACCAACAGTTCGTCCAGGGCCATGCGTACCAGCACCCTACAGCCTGGTTCACAGGCCGAACCGGCCACAATATTTACATTGGGGAAAATGCCTTGCAGGATTGTATTCTGACGGCGGAATTTCCGCTTTACGGTATCGATGGGTGAACCCGAAATGTCAATTTCATTTAAATTATTGGTTCCCAGTCCTTCAAAGGCGGCCAATACCGTGGCGGGGGCGTTTTGTCCTGGATTTTCCCAATCCATCAGCGCTTCGGCCACCGTATCCACCGCGACAGGATCGCTGCCCGCAAAAATAGTGTTAAAATCCCTGATAAGATCATCGGGGTAGGGGCTAAAGGGACCGTTGCCCTGACATGCGTAAAGGGAATCGGAGACAAACCACCTGGGTTTCGCCGCACGGGTAAGGTTTACAATTTTTTGATAAATATCATCACGGTGGCAGCGGGCCATCCAATCATAATCCGGCAGATTGCCAAACTGTAGTTTCAACGCGCAGGTAAGGGTTGTATGAATATGAACCTTCATTTTAGGCAGGCCGATATAACAGTCAGCCTCAAGCACCGGCTTAGGTACCGGAAATTCATTAAAACTGACGGGGCGGTCAATTTTATACATTTCAAACGGAACATTATCAAAAGGAACAAGCTCCACACCGGTACGATCCGTTACGTCCTTAATGCCGCAGCCAATCATGGCCGCCATGGTGTCGGCGCCCTGGGCGCAGCGTTCACCAATCTGAATACGGGCGGGATTTTGTTCCTTTACCAATTCAATGAGCGCCTCCAGCATCCGGGGATCGGTGGTAAAACCATTATTCGGCGGCGACGGCACCACCGTGTTGATCTTTATAAGAACCTTATCACCGGGGTTTACGATATTCTTCATGCCCCCCATAGATCCATCGGCCGCGTCACGGATCATCTGTTTAACCGCATTTAGCTGTTCCCGGCTGTACTCGCCCGGTTTACCAATATCCACTTTGGTATTGGCTATTGCTACCTTTGTTTTACCCATAGGATTCCTTCCTTATTGGTTAATGATTCATTCATTTACCGGGTTTTAAATTACCGTTTCACAAAACGGTACCCCAATTTTTCCATATATTCCTTGTTGATCCTCACGGCTTCTTCGGCGGTTATGGGCATATCTTTTCCCCTATCCAGTTCCACCATCACCGGCCCGTCAAACGCGGATTGTTCCAGATACTCTAGAATCCCCTTGAGATCCACTACCCCCCGCCCCAAGGGCGTATAACAGGCAAAACCGGTAGTATCAATTTCTTTACCTTCATCATCAAAGCGTACATTCCCGCTGTAATCTTTAAAATGCACCAGGCGCAAAATGGATAGATAATCCTTGACAAAACGTATGGGATCGGCGCCGCCCTTCTGTATCTGGCCTATATCCGGCGCGAAACCTACATATTTTGTATCAACGGCGTCTAAAAAAGATACGATTTCAGCCTCGGTCTCAACCGGCGTACCGGTATGAGGATGGAAATTCAACCGTATGCCTTTACCATCCAATATTTTTGCCGCCTCATTAACAAAATCGACAATATATTTTTTATGTTCCGCAAAGACAAAAGTCCGGCGGTTTACGGAATTACCGCCAAAGGTAGCGAATTTCCCGCCCATGCCGGCAACAATATCCGTCCACTCGCTTAATTTAGCTATTTCCGAATCCCGCAAAGCAGGATTTACAATATCAATGGAGTAATAACTCGAAATTAACGGAATATGATTTTGTTCGCAGACATTATCCCTGCCCTGATCATGCCAATTCTTGAGAACCCACGCAAAAATTTCAATGTTATTAAAACCCAACTCCGCAATACACCGGACGCCCGCCTCCGCGTCAGCATCCGCCCACGTAATACCTGTATGCCCTATACCAAGGCGGGGGTTTACAACAGCCATTTATTCTCCTCCTCATTTATTCGATTGACACTTATTTCTGATCCCGCCAGGAATACGCCGGTTTATACCCCAGCAGGCGTTCGGCTTTTTTAATACTGATGATACCCTCCGTTCCCGGAATATCCTTTGCTTTTTCCGCAAGGAAAGGCCACCGCCGCGCCGCAATTACCGCGGTGGGCTCAGTGTACTTAGTATCGGTGCTTACAAAAAACGCCTCAAAAGGATTCAAATTGTCCGCTTCAATTGACAATTTGACAAAAACGGCAATATCCCGTGCATCCGCATATTGATAGGTATTACTGATCAAATATCCTTTATCTTGCGGGGTTGCCGCGGGCACCGTAATATTAAACTGATGCATCATTCTGCTTCTTTCGTTGTCGTGGTAATACACACCCAAGAGACGCATCGCCGTTACCCGCATACCGTAGGCCCGTACAAAGGCTTTATAAATTTCTTCCCCCAATACTTTGGAAAGGCTGTAGCTGTCTTCCGGCAGCAGGGGATGGTCTTCGTCCATAGGCAGATACTCAGGTTCGTAGGAAGTCCCGCTTAGACGGAAACCGATGCCCAATACAAAGTAACTGGAAGCGGCGATTACCTGTTTGATACCCAAGCGGCGCGCGGCATCCATTACATAGAAGGAACCCATCGTGTTGATCTCCATAGTGGCATGTTCAGGCATCTCCCAGTTAAGACGGACTCCGTCGGTAATATTTCTGTTGTATTCCTTCGCGTAAGGGGGCTGTAAATCCACATTGTGCGCTATGGCGCCCAAATGGACGATAACATCCGGCTGGCCGAAGGTAAAAGCCCGCAGACAATCCCCCAGGTTTGTTAAACTGCCCTGCACAAAGGGAATTCCCGCTTTTACATTTGCGGAATCCGGTTTGGGAGGCGCCGCGTCAAAACTGGATACATTGTAGCCCTGCTCTTTCAAATAGGGGCATACAAAATTGCCAAGCCGGCCCGAACCGCCGGTTACAAGAACATTTTTTCCCATAACAATTTCTCCTCTCTATAGAGTCCGCCATGATATATCTATATGATTAACACGCTCTAAAGCGCAACAGGCTCCTAGGAGCCTGTGGGACTTTGGTGAATTTTTGCATGTTTATGCAAAAATTCCGATTAACGTGGCTCCTTTGGGAGTTTGCAAGGTATAAATTTGCAATAAATTGCAAATTTATACCTTACAAACTCCGAAAGCATGCCCATTGATCGGGATTTTTTGCTCAGTGTGCCAAAGGCACACTGAGCAAAAAAACCACAAGTGCAATCGGACACGAAGTGTCCGCGGCTGCTAGTTATTCCTCCAGGAATATGCGGGTTTGTAACCCAACAGTTTCTCTGCCTTCGCTATAGAGAAAATACCTTCCGTTCCCTTCATGTTTTTTCCCAAGTCCTTGATAAAAGGCCAGCGTTTCGTTATAACCTCCTCCGTATCCTCAAGATAGGTGGTATCGGTAGATACAAAAAACGCTTCAAATGGTTTTAAGGCGCTATCCCGAATCTTTTGGATACACAGCTCCGTAATATTGGCGATATCCCTAGCATCCACATACTGATAGGTATTATCTACCATTAGACCTTTATTCTTGTCATCCGCAGGCTCAACATTGACGCCGAATTTATAAAGTTTTCTGGAACCTTCATTATTTTCATAGAACACCCCCATGTAACGCAGGGCGATAATCTTCATTCCATAGGCGCGGGCAAAGGCTTTTCCAATTTCCTCGTCCAGATATTTGGAAAGCGCATAGGTAGACTCCGGATCACAGGGATGCTCCTCGTCTACCGGCAGATATTGGGGCGTATAGGTTGTTCCACTCCAGCGGCCCCCGATACCGGTTGCGTAATAACTGGAGGATATGATAACGTCTTTTATATTCATCCGCCGGGCGGCGTCCAACACATAAAAAGTACCCATCGTATTGATCTTCATACAGTCGTCTTCGGGCCGCCTTTGGGTGTATCTAAAGGGGCTTTTAGCCAAGGCTGCCTTTTCCCCGTATGGGGACAGAAGTTCCGTAGGGCCGGTTATCGCGGCAAGATGAACAATGACATCCGGCTGGGCAAAGGCAATCGCGCGTAAACAATCGCCCAGGTCCAAAAGATCCCCCTGAACAAAGGGAATCCCCTCTTTTACGTTATCGCTTTCCGGCGGGGGCGGCGCCGCGTCAAAGCTGGATACGTTGCAGCCTTCTTTTTTCAAATGCGAACATACATAATTCCCCAACCTGCCTGAACCGCCCGTTACCAGTACATTTTTAGCCATAAACAATCTCCCCTATATCCTGCCGAGAAGTTTCTGTAAATACTTCAACCCTTTATGGACACATTCCTTGTCATAAGCCTCCCTGTCGCTTATATTGTCATAGTTCATCCAGCCCTGTTCTATCACCAAGTGCAGCCCGTTCGAGAACGGGCTTTTCTGATCCAGCAGTTCTATTGCGCGGGGAATATCAACATTACCATCCCCAACCGCACACCCCCTGGCCTGGAAGGGAATAAGTCCGTACTGAGACTCAAAATCCTGAACCAGCATATCCTTGATATGGGTGGTAATGGCATATTCCGCAAGGTACTCAACATCCTCGTTTGGATCGCAGTACACCGTATATCCGTTGGCCGTATCAAGCGTACAACCGATATGCTTTGAATTTACCGCGCTAAAGATATCGGCAAACTCCTTCCCGGTAAAGTCGCAGTGATTTTCAATGGCAAAATAGAGGCCCTCGCCCTCAAATATCTCCGCCGCTTCTTTGAGATTATCAATAAGAAACTGGCGGTGTTCTTTGAGAGGATAATCCTTATTAAACCGGGTATACGCAACCTTGAGTTTGCCATAGGCGCCGCGCATGATTTTTACCCCTAGAAATTTGGCGGCCTTTATTTGAGCGTCAATAATAGAACGAATTTCTTCCTTATTTTCACCGGTAAGGCTCCCCTTTGCCGTCATCCCTCCAAATATGGGGGCGCCCAGTTCAAGCTCATTATCCGTTTTTACCATGTGTTCCTTGAGGTCTTCAAGGATTTTTTGATCCCACTTTTGAGGCGGGCTGAATTGCGTTACACCGCCGCCGAGTTCCTTTGTTTTTGTCATGTGCCATTTTAGACTCTCAATAGGATCCGTTATATTTTTTGGCGGAGTATAGATGAATCCGACAAATCCCAGCCGCATAGTATTTTTATTACTCATAACGGCGTACCTCCATAGTTTTATGATGCCGCCCCGCGGATTGCCGCGGGGCAAAAACCTCTCTTCAATTTAATTAATTAATAGCCGAGCGCCTTCTTCCACTGCCGGTCAAAAGCCGCCTGGGTGATATTAAGCAGATCATTCAGACCCATCCTGTTTAGATTGGTCAGATAGGTATTCCAATCCCTATTCAGATCAAGTTCACCGGTTACAAAACGGGCAAGCGATTGTTCCACATACTCGATAATAAGTCTGTTTAATTCCGAATATCGTCTTGCTTCGTCCGATGTAAACGCGAGTACCCGCGGTACACTCCGCTTAAACGCATAGGGCTCATAAGCCACTTTGGCATTCCAAAGTACATACTCAAGTTCGTAGGGATCATTTGACTTGCCCCGCATATAAGAGGCGAATCTATTCCACTGCGGTACATTTACCCCCCAATAGGCATTCTGCGGCGTGCCCCATTTGAGGATTTCTTCGTATTTCGCGTCTCCTCCGCTTACCGCCACGGTACCTGCCGGCGGAATTTTCCAGTCCCGTCCCAATACGCCGTAACGATTTCTGGTAAAGAAATCTTCGGTATAGCAGTAATCCGCCCATTTGATAGCAATATCGGGGATCTTACAATCTTTGGTAACAAGATACCGGCCCGCTCTCTCGGCCATAAATTCGTCAAACCATATCTGCTGCACTCCATTCGGTCCTTTAAGCGGAGGAAGCGCCACAAAATCCTTTCTGCGTTCCCCCTGGGTATTGGCAAATTCATGGGGGCCCCCGCTGGGGAGAGAACCGACAATAGAGGCTCCTTCATATTCCACTAATCCGCGGAGGTCTTCCTTATGCAAGGTAAAAGACTCGGGCGCCAGCAAACCTTCGGCATAGAGCTTATGCAGATATTCAAGCCCCTGTTTCCACTCGGGCTTATTATACGAAACGTCTATCTTACCGTTATTGGTAATATAAGCACGGGTACGGGTACTCGGATTCCTATCGGTATTAGTCTCGTTATACGCGAAAGCGTTCATCAGAAATCCGTCTATTTCGGCATGCCAGCCTTCCGTCGCTCCCACCAGGGGAATCTCATCCGCCCTGCCGTTTTTATTCGGATCCCGCGTCTTTACCGCCTTGAGGTATTCATAATACTCATCTGTCGTCGCGGGCATCTTCATGCCAAGGGCATCCAAAAATTTTTTGTTGATCCAGAAACGCATGGATAATTTATTCGCGTCATTGAGCGTTTGATCTCCGAGGGCATAAACATTGCCGTCGGCGGAAAGCATTACCGGATACATCCTTGGATTTGCTTCGAACAGCGCTTTTAGATTGTAACCATTCCGTTCAATCAGATCCTGTAATGGAGTAGCTAAACCGCCCGCCCCCAAGGTGATCAGCATTGAACTGGGAAAATTACAGCCCATAAAAACATCGGGCAAGGCGTCGCCCGCGCTGAACATGAGGTTTATCTTCTCCATCGGATTAACTTCCGGCAGCAATTCCCACACGATATGGACGTTGGTCAACTCTTCCATATATTTTGTCAGATCGTTATTTTCATAGTCGGTTACATACGAATAATAGGGGGTCGCTATTTTCAGATTTACTTTATTTGCGACTATCGGAAATTCATTAACCCCCGACACAGGAGGCTGCTGCGGATATTTTGGATTCGCCGTCCATCCTGTAGCCGGTTTAGGGTAATATTTCTCATCGCCGTATTGAGCTTTAACGGTTAATTTTCCGGTCGGTACTGCCGCGGCCGCGGATCCTCCCCTTCCCTGATCCTGCTGACCTCCAGCCGGGAACACGGCCGGAGCCAAAAACAAAATTATCACCGCTAAGAACACAAACTTTGGCGCCTGCTTCATACCAACACTCCTTCGATCTTTTCGATTTCTCTTCATTTAACAATTTCCTCCATACAAAAATAAAAATATATAGAACCCCGCCGTTTATTGCTTGAGGTTATCTATACAGAGGTAAAACGGTAAACCGCTTTTTATTATGAGATAAACGAAGAACCCCGGAGCAAGCTCCTGGGTATCTTCGTTGGATAGGAAATTTATTGTTCTGGTAAGGTATTTGACTCAGCGTGCATACAATAAACGTTGTCTTTATATAGAAGCGGTCCCGGTTCATACGGACCTGGCGGCGCTTGGTACTGTTTTCAGGGTAAAATTGTGTATAAGAAACAGACCGGCAGAAAACCGCGGTTACAGACCGGTAATTCCTAGTATTCCTATCGGGGGGGGGGGGGGGGGTAATTCTTTATTAAACCAAAAATAATAATAAATAATTAAAAAACAAAAT
>JAISQR010000289.1 GCA_031274035.1 Treponema sp.
TGAGGGTTTGCCGTACCGTCTCAAGATACCCCATGAGGCATTCGTTCTTGCAAAAATACCGCGCGGTGATACGGCCGGTGGCATCGTCAATGAAGCCGTGCAGGGCGCACCGTTCCCCCGTAATTCACTGTCCTTGTAATTTACCGGGCGCCTTCTGGAATTGCCGCGTATGACCGCCCCCTCGCCGTGTTCCCTCATGCGCTGTTTTAGCTGCTTTATCCGCCGCCCGCCCAGGTGTAACCGCTTCGCCGCCTCGCTGACGGCGTATACGCCTTTAATCGCTCCCTGAATCAAGGTGAGCTTTGCCAGTTCTTTCTTGCTCATCGTGTACTTCATGCCTCCTATTCTACCAAGGGGGTGAACTTATCACTTATTGACGGCAAAATCCTCGATTTTTCTGGACAAACGGTAATTCACAAGATATTCTTAAATTCAAACGATTTTTAAATTATCATTTGAAAGTGTTTCAATTCACTAAGAATTAAGGATAAACTATGGAATCGAAAAAATTTGAACCGAGTTTTGAATCTCTCCATACCTATCAATGTCCCGATTGGTTTCGGGATGCAAAATTGGGCATTTGGGGGCATTGGGGGCCTCAGAGCGTGCCTATGTTCGGCGATTGGTATGCGCGGCACATGTATATTGAAGGTACGCCGCAATACCTTTATCATCTCCGCCATTATGGACATCCTTCTCAATTTGGCTACAAGGATCTGGTAAAGCTCTGGAAGGCGGAGAAATTCGAGCCGGATGCCTTGATGGACCTCTACCATAAGGCAGGAGCCCGCTATTTTGTAGCCCAGGCCATGCACCACGATCATTTTTTTAACTTCCCTTCCAAGCTGAACCGTTTCAATTCAACCCAGGTGGGGCCTATGAAGGATATTTGCGGTCTCTGGAAAAAAGCGGCGGATAATTTTCAGCTTCCCTTTGGCTTAAGCGAACACTTGGGGGCTTCCTTTTCCTGGTGGAACGTGAACAAGGGCGCCGACAGGTACGGGCCCTATACAGGGATTCCCTACGACGGCAATGATCCCGCATACCGCGATTTTTATATGGATAACTATGAGCATTACCAAAAGGAGGGGGATCATCTTACCTTCCCTTGGTATACGGACAACGAGAACCACCGCCGTTACTGGCTTTCGGTAATAAAGGAATTTATTGATCTTTACACCCCGGACCTGCTTTATACCGACGGCGGACTGCCCTTCGGCCTGCGCGGGCAGGGGCATTTTGCTTATTCCGCGGCGCCTGCGGACCCTGACTACCGGTACGGGCTTGAAGCGGTGTCTTATCTCTACAATAAATCTATTGAAAAGTACGGGGAGAATCGGGCTGTCTATACCCAGAAAGACAAAAGGCCGGAGATATATTCCGTTGGAATTTTGGACGTTGAAAAGAGTCAGCTTCCGGGCATAAGTGAGCAGCCTTGGCATACGGATACCTGTATAGGCAACTGGTTTTACGATGTACGGCAGCAGTTCAAGCGGCCTGGTCATATCATTGAAATGCTTATCGATATTGTATCTAAAAACGGGACCATGCTGCTCAACATACTTCAGGGGCCGGACGGCTCTATTGACGACGAATCCCTGTATATTCTCAAAGAAATGGCCTCGTGGTTCTCCGTCTGCGGCGAGGCTGTCTATGGAAGCCGTCCCTGGCGGACCAGCGGCGAAGGGGTTTCCGGTGTTGTCATAGAGGAAGGCTTCAAGGAAGACGCGGTTCCCTGGACCGAATTCGACTATCGGTTTACATCCAGGGAGCGCACGGTCTATGCCTTTATAATGAAAGCGCCGGAAAGCCGTGTCGCGGTTATACGCAGCTTTAAAGCGGAAGAAAGGGCGCTCTCCGTCAGGCTCCTTGGAAGCGGCCCGGTTCCTTTCAGTCAGAATTACGGCGCCCTCACCGTCAAGCTGCCCGTTAAGCTGCCTGCGATCTATACAAACTGCCTTGCGGTAGAGATGGCAGGTTAATTTAAGAAACGGCCCCCTGCGTTCAAAAGCCGGGCAGATCCCGCCTTTTGAGCTACCCCTTTGCGGGTAGACAATACCGATTTTTTATGGAGGATTTATTTTTATGGAAGGAACAATGAAGGGTGCTTACCTCCCCGGAAACAGCACGGTGATCTTTAAAGATGTCCCTATCCCTCAACCGGGGCATGGACAGGTTCTCGTTAAGATGAAGGCTTCCACTATCTGCGGAAGCGATATACGGGCCATCTACCGCGAGCATACGGGGAAAGGGGCGGAAGGTTATCAGGGCGTCGTCGCGGGGCATGAACCCTGCGGTCAGGTTGTAGAAGAAGGACCTGGAATCCGGCGTTTTAAGAAGGGTTCCAGGGTTATTGTCTACCATATTTCAGGCTGCGGGATATGCCACGACTGCCGTATGGGCTACATGATCTCCTGTTCCTCTCCGTTGCGGGCAGCCTATGGCTGGCAGCGGGATGGGGGCATGGCGGAGTACATACTTTGCGACGAAAAGGATCTGGTTGAACTACCTAATGAGCTTTCCTACACCGACGGCGCCCAAGTTGCCTGCGGTTTCGGTACGGTCTACGAGGCTATTCAGAAGGTTGGTGTGAGCGGTAACGATTCGGTGCTGGTGGCCGGTTTGGGACCGGTAGGTCTTGCTACGGCCATGCTCTGCCGTGCAATGGGCGCACAGAAGATTTACGGCATAGAGGGAAATTCCTTCCGTATAGAACTGGCCCAAAAACTTAAACTAGCCGACAAGGTTTTTACCCCGTCCGATTCTAACACAGAAGAGATTCTGGCCCTTACCGGAGGCAGGGGTGTGGAGCGGGCTTTCGATTCGTCCGGCAGCGATAAAGGACGTTCTACCGCTATCAGGGCAACCCGGCAGTGGGGGAAGATCGCTTTTGTAGGCGAAGGCGGCACAGTCAACTTTAACCCCAGCCCCGACATTATTCATGCCCAGAAAACTATCTACGGAAGCTGGGTAACCAGCATCTGGCTTATGGAGAATCTGGTAGAAGAACTGGTACGCTGGAACCTTCATCCCGAAATTCTGGTAACTCACCGCTTCCCGCTAGACAGGGCTGCCGATGCCTACAAGCTCATGGCCGAGGGAAACTGCGGCAAGGTGGCGGTTTGCTTTGATGAGGAATTAAAGTAATGACCGATAGTAACGATCCGGCCAGGGGTCCCTTCTCTAAGTCTCATTTCGGGCGCCCGTAGCCCCTGTATGGGCATAGGAACCTTCGGCACGGATCGTTACGGTCCCGCAGCGTTAGACAGGGCCATACGATACGGTTGCCGACTCTTCGACTGCGCCTCGGTATACGGTAACGAAAACCTTATCGGCATGGACTTCCCCCGGTTTGATGGACAGCGGTTTAAGCCGCTTTGTTAGTTGTTAATGCTACCAGTGTAGCATATCCGAGCGCAGAGTGTCTACGCTTTTGGTTGTAATATATCTCGATGTACTCAAATACCGCCGTCTTTACCTGCCCCTTGCTATGCCTCCCCTCCAGAACATCCAGTTCTCATTTGAGGGTCTTGAAAAAACTCTCCCCACAGGCGTTGTCCCAGCAGTTCCCCTTCCGGCTCATGCTCTGCCGGACGCCGGGGCGCCGCCTCGCCAGCGCCTCCCGGAACTCACCACCAGATCTACCGCCGATTCCTTAAACGCTTTGGTATACTCTCTTCGTTCTCCCATGATTACCCCTCCTTGGGTGTATCACGGTCTTAACCATCTGCCCACTGTTCTGGGGGAGGTCCAATACCACGGTTCCCCTGGTTTTGCACGGAAAAAATTGGTGCACCCTAGCAGTTTGTTGCGCTTCGCGCATAAAACGGTATAAATATGAATATTTATACCGTGCAAACTCCTAGAAATATTCATAATTTTGACACAATTCAGAGTATAATATAAATGGAGATAATTACTCCGGCCTTGCGGGGATAGTTTAAACGGCGTAACGCTGTTTAAGCCCTTATCCTTCCGGGTAGTTACAAATGGAGCATGTATGAACGATAAACCCCTTGTCTTGATCATAGATGATGAAGAGAAGATACTGGAATTGATCATATCCTATCTTGAAAAAAACAATTACCGCGGACTTTGCGCCAAAAACGGGAAAGAAGGGATAGAGCTGTTTCAGAAGAATCCGGTATCCCTTATCCTGCTCGATCTTATGTTGCCCGATTTCAGCGGTGAAGATATATGCCGCAAGGTACGGACGGTTTCGGATATTCCGATCATTATGATTACCGCTAAAATAGACGAAGAGAGCATTATTCGAGGGCTTAACATCGGAGCGGACGATTATGTTACCAAGCCCTTTAGCCCACGGCAGCTTATGGCACGGGTGCAGGCGGCCCTGCGGCGTACCGGAAAAAAGACCTCGGAGGGTATCTTAAGTTACGGCGATCTGACGGCGTATACGGAACAGCGTAGAATTTGCCGCGGCGGTGAGGAACTTGTCCTTACCAGGGATGAATATAATATACTAACCCTGCTCATGGCCCGGCCCTCAAAGATATTCACCAGAGATGAAATTATCGAGGGCGTCAAGGGAGAAGATTATGACGGCTTTGATCGGTCTATCGATACCCACATTAAAAATTTACGGCAGAAGATCGGCGATGATCCCAGAACCCCAAAATACATTGCCACGGTTTACGGCATGGGATACCGGCTTGCCGGTGAATGGTGAATTATGATCAGTCTTAAAAAACGTTTAAGCCTGACCTATGCGGTGTTTATCAGCATAGCTCTTATTGTCTTAACCCTTATCATTAACCGTTTTACGGTCGTCATGTTTTCAAGCCTTGTCCGCGATAATATCCGTGAACGGAGCGAAGAAATCGTGAGGACCATAAGCGGACAGTACAATCCCGATACGGGCGAGTTTGATATCCTTTCCCTGGAAGCCACGGGAATGCACTTTACCCATGAGGGATACATCGTAAGTATTATGGATAATCAGGGCGGAATCGTCTGGGACGCCCGTTCCTGCGATATGCAGCAGTGCGTCGCCGTTATGAGGACAATATCCGACAGAATGGAGAACCGGTTCCAGTTTAAAGGAGCGATACAGACCAGTATCTATCCCATAAGTTATTGGGGCGGAACCGTAGGCACTATCAATATTGAAACCTACGGCCCTATTTTCTACAGCGAAACGGAACTGCAATTTATCTCTACCCTGAACCGTATACTCCTTGCGGCGGGCGCCGCCTTAACACTGGTTACCGTATGTTTGTCAATACGGTTTGCCGGAAGCATAGTAAGGCCCATTTTGAAAGCCGGCGAAGCCGCGCGGCGTATAGCCGGAGGCGATTTTTCCGTCCGTATAAACGACGGCTACAAAACCAGGGAACTGCACGAGCTTTCCTCTTCGGTAAACGAACTGGCTATGGAACTGGAGGAAAACGAACGGCGGCAAAAGCAGCTTACTTCCGATATAGCCCATGAACTGCGGACGCCCCTTACCTGCTTGCAGGGAAACATCGAGGCGATGATAGACGGTATATGGCAGCCTACGGAGGAACGTCTTGAAAGCTGCCATGAAGAGATCATCCGGCTTTCAAAGCTGGTGGAAGATATCGACACCCTGACCGCGCTTGAATGGGACAACATGGTTCTGGAAAGGACCGATTTTGATCTTGCAAGACTAGCCCTGCTTGTAGCGGAACAGTTCATCCCCGCAGCCCGGCAAAAGGGCCTTAGAATCATCCTCGATCTTAAACCAAGCCCGCTTAACGCGGATTACAACCGGATAAAACAGGTTATCATCAACCTGCTTTCCAATGCTTTAAAGTATACCGCGTCCGGTACTATTACCCTGCGTACCGCCCCCGCCCCGGGCCGGACAGAGCTATCGGTTAGCGATACCGGTATAGGGATAGCCGGGGAAGCCCTGCCTCATATCTTTGAACGATTCTACCGTGCCGATAAATCCCGCAGCCGGAATACCGGAGGCGCGGGGATAGGGCTTACCATAGCCGCCGCCATTGTAAAGGCCCACGGCGGGAAGATTGAGGCGGAGAGCGAACCGGGAAAGGGCAGTGTATTCAGGATTGTACTATAAGGGGGATCTCTGAAAAAAATGGAGTCTGTCAATTGTTTTGTATAAATGAATCAGCAATTTTACTTTTAGCCGCCTCTGGCGTGAGCAATACAAAAAGCAGAAAATCTTCCCAGGTTTGAAACTCAAAAGCCCGGAAGAAGGTGCGTAAGGTCTTATAAAATTCGTCCCTCCGCCCGAAATATGAGCGGGCTTTTATAAAGTCTTCATCGCACGGTATCATCAGCCCATGGACCAGAAACGCCGGAAGGTTCAAAACGCAATAGACCTCGCCGGTGCGGTTTTCGCCGGGATGCGAAATTGTGTTCAATGCGGTATCCGTAGTTCTTCAGGACGTTGTTGTTTTCGTTCTCTATCTTCCAATGGGCACGGGCGCACTCCGTAAGTAGGGTAACATGCTCTTTGGTTACCACTTTATCGGCGATCCAACTGTTTTTATCCGTGATTGTATGCGAAGGATATATACCCAAGAGCCCGCTCACTGGTTCGCGGGGAAGCTTTAGGGCAAGGTTGTTGATTTTACCCTTTTCCCTATTGTATATTTCAAAATAGAGATAATTGACCGGCAGTTTTTAACCATCGGCGCGGTTCTCAACCCAGGGCGAGCGCATTAAAATTAAGCCATAGCGCTGATTTGCCCGGTAATCCAAGACAGGTCTGAACGGAAAAGCAGCTTTTCAAAGTACTCATTCGACCAGGCAAGGAGTTTCAGCC
>JAISQR010000291.1 GCA_031274035.1 Treponema sp.
TAAATTTGCAATTTATTGCAAATTTATACCTTGCAAACTCCCAAAGGAGCCCCATTAATCGGAATTTTTGCATGAATATGCAAAAATTCACCAAAGTCCCACAGGCTCCTAGGAGCCTGAAACTTTAGCGTTGACAGATGTTGGAAGAAAAACAGAGCGAACGCGCTCTTTATCGCGTCAGCCAATGCATAGGTTAAATTAAAGCCTTCCCGCCGCTTCCACACCGGATTTTCCCCGGCCTTCTTCCCTGTTTCCTCAAACCGGCGGAGTTCCGCCGCTCATATTCCCCTGCCCATAGGAGCATTTTACCATATGTCTTGTAAAAGTAAAACTGCTGGAAGCACTTGAGAACACGTATAAATATCGCATATACCTGAGTAGTTACAAAAATTAATTTTTTTATTTTTTGAATAAAGCGCCATGCACGGAGACCCCAATATATAGGCATCATTGGTATTCGTAATTAGTATGATCTGTCAGATCGTTGATTTGCGGGCCCATGACCGGCTGCGTGAAGTGTGCCGGAACACATTTTTTTGTTCAGGAGGATATCATGAACAACCTTAATTCAATCTTAATCGAAGGAAATCTGGTCAGGGAACCTCTGTACAAGACTACCCCCAAGGGGACACCGCTGTGTACCTTCAGCCTGGCATCAAACCGCTATTACCGGCAGGAGAGTAATCTGGAAAGGGAGGTAAGTTTCTTTGATGTAGAAACCTGGAACAAACTTGCGGAAAATTGCTACAATCTGGGGCACAAAGGCAGGGGGGTCAGGGTAGTCGGACGGCTGAAGCAGGATCGCTGGGTAGGTTCGGACGGCAAAAATCATTCCAAGATTACTATTGTTGCGGAACATGTAGAATTCAAACCGGAATTCAAACATGAAAATGATTATGTACAGCGGTCCGAAGCGCTTGCCGAAGCGGCGGTCGCGGAAGCGGTCCGGGCCGAGGCTTACGAAACGGTTAGTTTTTAAAAGATAGAAATACAGCGGGACGCATAGGAGCCGCGAACACTTCGTGTCCGATGGGACTTTGGTGAATTTTTGCTCAGCGTGCCTTTGGCGCACCTTCATGCAAAAATTTCGATTAACGCGGCTCCTTTGGGGGTTTGCAAATTTATACCTTGCAAACCCCCGCAAACTCATAGTATGCGTCCTGCCGTTTTATACAAGCGCAATCGGACACAAAGGAGGCAGCCCCCATATAACAGGACTTTTTAGTCCGCGGTTTACTATCATTCAAGGGGCGGAACGCGGAGGAATTACCTCTGCGTTCTTCCGCGCCCCGGAATCATTACCGGAAGATTGCAGGGCTTTGCGCCGCAATCTTCCGGCTGTTTATATTGTCCCGTCCCATGTAGATACCTTGGCTGACTTTTTCTCTTCTTCGTCAAACCAACGGGCGGTAACTACTTTGGTTTCTGTATAGAAACGGTAGCCGTCTTTGCCGAGGCAGTGGAGATCTCCGAAGAAGGACCGCTTGTGTCCCGAGAAGGGGAACATGCCAACCGGAACAGGAATGCCTACGTTCACCCCAACCATGCCGCCGTGGGTATGCCGGGCAAATTCACGGGCATAGTAGCCGTTCTGGGTAAAGATAACCGAGCCGTTAGCAAAGGGATTTGCGTTCATCAGGGCAAGCCCTTCATGGAAATCCTTAACCCGCTTTATGCAGAGCACCGGGCCGAATACTTCGCAGTCGCCCACCGTCATACCGGGGGTTACATGATCAAGGATTGTCGGCCCTATATAGAAGCCGTTTTCATAACCGGGAACCTTGTAATTGCGGCCGTCAAGCACTATCTTTGCGCCTTCGTTTATGCCCTTCTGTATCCAGTCTTCTACGAATTTCTTGTGTCCGGCGTTTACCACAGGCCCCATGCCGGTAGTTTTTTCATAGGCGGGGCCGACCTTTATTTTCTTTGCCTTTTCCGCGATGGAAGCAACCAGTTCATCGGCAATGCTTTCCTGTACCACGATGACCGGCAGCGCCATGCAGCGTTCCCCCGCGCACCCAAAAGATGCGTTGATAATGCCGGCTGCGGTCCTATCAATAGGGGCGTCTTCCAGCACCAGCGCGTGGTTCTTCGCTTCGCAAAGGGCCTGCACCCGTTTGCCGTTTTTGGCGGCAGTCTGATACACATGAAGGCCGACCTCGGTGGAGCCTACGAAACTTACGCCTTTGATGTCAGGGTGCTCAAGGAATAGTTCCGCCTCATTGCGGGAACAGGTTACGATATTGATAACCCCATCGGGGAGCCCCGCTTCCTTGTATAGTTCCACGATGCGCAGGCAGGTCTGGGGCGTAAACGTAGCGGCCTTTAACACAATAGTATTTCCGCACGCGATACAGATCGGCGTCATCCAGCCCATAGGGATCATTGCGGGGAAGTTAAAGGGAATAATACCGGCAAAGACGCCGAGGGGTTCACGGTACAAAACCGTATCGAAACCGTTTGAGGCATCCATAAGGCTTTCCCCCATCATAAGAGAAGGCGCGGAGATAGCCTGCTCGGTTCCTTCCTTTGCTTTAAGTACATCCCCCTGGGCTTCTTCCCAAGCCTTGCCGTTCTCAAAGGCCACAAGGCGGGTCAGTTCGTCCATGTGCTGTACGAGTAAATTCCGCAGATTGTAGAGGACCTGTACCCGCTTGATAACCGGAGTTCCCGACCATGCGGGAAAAGCGGCCTTTGCCGAGGCAATCGCCTGCTCCACTTCTTCCCTGGTACAGCAGGGAACCTTGGCGATAATTTCACCGGTGCTTGGATTGTAAGCATCGGTGTATTTCTGTGTTTTGGATTCCACATATTTCCCATTAATATAGGGCTTTAAAATTTTCGGTTCACTCATTCTATGCTCCTCAAACAGCCTTTAAAAACTTGCGGCAAGGCCGCAGACATTAAAATCGGAAGGGAACGAAGTTCCCTTTCCTTTAGTCCTAGCAGCCGCGGACACGAAGTGTCCGCGGCTGCTATTCCCCTTTCACATCGGGGTCGGTGATCATAATACCCCGAATTACCGCGACAAGATCCGCATAGCTTCCCAAGAAGGCCAGCAAAGTCCGCCGGGTGGCGCCGTAATATTCAAACTCTTCCGGTTTCATACCCTTTTCATCATAAGCCCGCACGAAATCGGGAAATTTCTTTTCCAGTTCGGCGATAATCGCAGGATCAACCGGATCGTCGATGCGGTTTTTTACTTCCACATCGGAGCTGTTTATCTTCTGCTGCCAGTCATAGGTGATCGTCATGGACATATCGCCTCCTATGAACTGGGACCAGTGGTAGTGGTTCCGGTATGCCGCATTTAAGAGCCGTGTCCTGTAGCCCCGTTCCTTAAAGAGCTTGTAGCACTTCTTTGAAGCGGCGACTCCCGGCCATTCAAGATAGCCGGGATCGGTAACAACATTTTTTTTGGAGGCGATTACCTTGAGCCAGTCATCAAGGCGGCCAACCATGATCGTACAGATGGGGCTCATAAGGGAAATATCCTTGCCTTCCTTTTTGCGGCGGTCCATACCGCGTTCCACCGCTTCGGCGACAGTGATAACCTGGGGGACGGTAAAAGAAACAGTAGCGTTAACACTGACGCCCTGATAGGATAATTCCTCTATCGCCTCAATGCCCGCCCTGGTAACAGGCAGCTTGATATTGTTATTGGGATAGAGGGAATTAAAATAAAGGGCTTGCTCAACAATCGACTTTGAATCCCGGTAAAATTGGGGGTTGGTCTGGATAGAAAGCCGTCCGTTGCGCCCCTTGTTTTTTTCATAAACCGGCAGAAGGAGCTTGGACGCATTAACGGTTATCTCTTCCATTATTTTCCACGCGATGAAATTTTCACTGGCGGTTGGATTCTTTGCGATAAGATCAACGATCCGGGGCTTCCAGGTATCAAGTTCTTTTTTTAAAACTTGGCCGACAATAGTGGGATTACTGGTTCCGCCTGTTGCTCCGTCTTTGATAGAGGCGGACAGTTCAGCCGTGGAGCAGGAATCATTCCAAAACTCCGTGGGACTTGTAATCGTCATCTGGTGCAGACGGCTGCTCACCTTCGGTGAGCTTGTTCCGTTTTCTCCGCTCATACATACTCCTGTAAAAACCCGCGGCTTGCCGCGGACGTTAAATCGGAAGGGAACAAAGTTCCCCATACTCCTGTAAAAACCCGCGGCTTGCCGCGGACGTTAAATCGGAAGGGAACGAAGTTCCCCATACTCCTGTAAAAACCCGCGGCTTGCCGCGGACGTTAAATCGGAAGGGAACAAAGTTCCCTATAAACCCTCGTTTGGATTCGGTTTTTATAAACCGGTCTTGTCTTTGATATAGGCCCGCGCCTTAATCGCATATTCAAGCGGATTTGCCTTGGCGGGGTCGCCTTCCGCTTCAACCACCCACCAACCCTCGTAGCCGTGAGCCTTGAGGGCCTCAAACACCGGAATAAAATCTACGTCCCCGCAGCCCGGCACGGTAAAGACGCCCTCCCGTACCGATTTAAGGAAGGACCATTTTTCCTGTTTTGCCTTTTCCCGCAGGGGCTTCCGCATATCTTTAAGGTGTACATGGGCTATGCGCTTGATATACTTATTGAGAACCGCCGTGTAATCCTCGCCGGAAAAAACCAGATGACCCGTATCATAAAGAAGACTCAGCAGGGCGGGGTCGGTATTTTCCATAAGCCGGTCTATTTCCGCCGCGGTCTGTACCCCCGTTCCCATGTGGTGGTGATAGGCAAGCCGCATCCCTTTTCCAGCGGCTTTTTCCCCCAATTTGTTAAGACCCCCGCAGAGCTTTTTCCATTCCTCATCGGTAAAGCAGGGTTTATCATCGAATATGGGCTTTTCCAAACCCTGAATGGAATGCCCCTGTTCCGCCGCTCCGATGACCCGCGCGCCGACGGCGTAGAGAAAATCGCACTGTTTGACAAATGCGGCTTCTACTTCTTCATAGGGTTTTGTCGTAAGGAAAGAACTGAACCATGCGTTGCAGATCGTAAGCCCCCGCAGTTTTAGCGCCCTGTTAAGCGCGTCAGGGTCTTTGGGGTACTTGTTTCCCACTTCGCTGCCCGAGTATCCTGCCAGGGCCATTTCACTTACGCACTGTTCAAAGGTGTTTTCCTTGCCCAGATCCGGCATATCATCGTTGGTCCACGCGATGGGGGCGATTGCCAATTTAATCTTCGCTTCGTTTACCATTTTTAATCTCCTTCTTCTTCTCGTAATTTAGGAAAATTGGAGCAGGTAATTTACAATTCGCTGTTTCTAATCTTTCCTATAAAATAATAAATAGTCAAGGCGTCCGCCAATATCAAATTTTATAGACGCCGAACGCCCTAAGAACGCGGCATACCCATTGTATACGGAAATTAAAACTTTCTCGCCTTCGCGGTTTCCTCCGCCATAGCCTTGGCGGCCTTTTCAACTTCGGGATTGGTAGAAACCTGGGCGGTTCCTACCCGCCACCAGCTTTCATAACCCTTGGTCATGGTTTTAGCGCCTACCTTAACATCGATAAGCGCCGGGCCTTTGGCCGCCAGCGCCGCTTCTACCGCCCGCTTCAATTCTTCCGGGGTCCTGGCCCTCAGCCCCAGGGCGCCCCAGCTTTCGGCATTTTTGGCGTAGTCAACCTGCACCGGCTCTCCTTCAAGGCGGTTCGTTTTTTCATCCCTGGTTTTCCATTCGTTGCCGAATTTTTCAATCCCCTGGCTGTGCTGAAGGTTGTCAATACAGTGGAAACCGGCATTATCAAGGACCACCGTGATGATCTTTTTGTTTTCCTGAACGGCGGTAAGAAGTTCGGTGTGCAGCATGGTATACGCGCCGTCTCCGATGATCACAACCACTTCCTTATCGGGGAAGGCGATCTTGACGCCCAACGCCGCGGCTACCTCGTAGCCCATGCAGGAAAAACCGTACTCCATGTGGTAGGTGTCCGGCGCCCTGGTCCGCCATACCCGCTGCATATCGCTGGGAATGGAACCGGAACCGGAAATCACTATCGCGTCCTTAGGCAGCAGCCGGTCGTTGAGTTCCCCCAGAACCCGCGCCTGTGAGAGCAGGGGCTTCCCGCTGGGATCGGGGGGTATGTTTTCGCTGTAGAGCCGGTCCACTTCGGCATTCCACTCATCCTTTACTTCCTTAATTCGGCCGCCCCATGCCGATGCGTATCCTTCGAGGGCCGCGTTCAGCGCGTCCAGGGTCAGCTTTGCGTCGGCGGCGATAGGTTCTCCGTTCATCTTATAGGCGTCAAATGAAGCAACATTGATACCCAGTATTTTGCAGTCAGGATTCTGAAACAGCCACTTTGAACAGGTGGTAAAGTCCCCCAGCCGCGTTCCGGCGGCAATCACCAGATCGGCTTCCTTGGCAATCCTGTTCGCCGCAAGGCTCCCGGTAGTACCGATGCCGGAAAGATTCCAAGGATTATCCCACGGTATGATCCCCTTTCCCGCCTGGGTTTCCGCAAAGGGAACGCGGTGCTTTTCGCAGAAGGTTTCCAGTTCCCGTCCGGCGCGGGAGAACCGTACTCCGCCGCCGCAGATAACCAGAGGTTTCTTTGCGGCCCTGATCAGCGCCGCCGAGCGTTCTATCTGGCCGGAGCTGGGTATACGCCGTTCAATATGATGCACCCGCTTTGCAAGGAATTCTTCAGGGTAATCCCAGGCTTCGCCCTGGACATCCTGGGGAAGCGAAACCGTTACCGCCCCCGCCTCAGCCGGATCGGTAAGCACCCGGAAGGCGTTGATCATAGCGGTCATAAGCTGTTCAGGCCGGCTCACCCGGTCCCAGTAGCGGCTTACCGCCTTAAACGCGTCGTTGGCGGTAATCGTATAATTGCAGGGGGTCTCCACCTGTTGCAGCACCGGATCGGGCTGCCGGCAGGCAAAGGAATCCGAGGGCAGGAACAGCACGGGGATATGGTTTACCGTAGCGGTTCCCGCGGCTGTTACCATGTTGAGGGCCCCGGGTCCGATGGAACTGCACACCGCCATTATACGGAGCCGGTTATGCTGTTTGGCAAAACCCATAGCAGCATGTCCGGCGCCCTGTTCGTTTTTTGCCTGATAGAAGGGCAGCTTGTTTTCACGGGACGCCAGGGCTTCGCCCAGTCCGACGACCACACCGTGGCCGAATATACCGAAAACCCCTTCGACAAATTTAATTTCCTTTCCGTCAAATTCAATATACTGGTTGTCCAAGAAACGGAGTAAAGCCTGGGCCGTGGTCAATCGTACTGTTTTCATGTTCTCTCCCTAATAATATGAGGCGGTTCCCAAATATAGATTTTGGAACCGCAACCTTAATATCAAAAATTCTAATTACGCACGCGGCTGCCATATAGCGTCTTCCGGTCCGGTTACCCACTTATGTTCTTCGGTAAAGGTCTGAACGCCGTAATGATTTCCGTCTATGTGGCGTATGACCCACAGATACCACATAGCGTATCCGGGGGCGGTAACCTGGGGATGATCCTCCCCGTCCCGTATCTGGATTGTATCCTTGTCATGGATGATGTAGGGCGTATTCCCTATGGCCGTAAGACCGAAACCCTGTTGAGGCAGGAAACGGTAGTGGTATATCTCCGGCTGGGGATGATGGTGGGGCGGATAGCTGGACCATCTGCCCGGCATACCGATTACCTCGCCGATCACCAGGTTCGACTCGGGCCGGTTGGTATCGTCAAAGACGGTACGCACGATGCGGGTAGAGGTTTCCCGCATGGTTCCCGCGCCCCGTTTTTCGCTGGCGCATTCCTGCGGGGTGTAGAGCCGGGGGCTAAACCGTCTGGGGTTGCCGGTAGCGCAGGAGTAGAATTCCGCCCCGTCCTTTCCCGCGGTAATAACAACCGGACTCTCCGCCGGAACCGATAGGCACCAGGGGGAATGATCAAAAAGGTCCGGCCTGGAAATTTCTTTTGATTCGCTTCCCCACTCGATCACCGCGCTTCCCTTTGCAAGAAGCCATATCCGTTCATCGGCGGCGGCGTTGTCCTGCCATACATCGCCGCCGCCAAGAACCAACACGCCGAAATCCATAAGCATATCCGCCGACGCGCCGCTCCTTGGCGAAAGCATGGTAAAGCCGCGGTTAAAAGGCGGTTTATGATGAAACTGCATTGTCCTTCCTCCTAATACGACGCCCGTATTTCCGCTATTGTTACGGGCCTTTTTTCTTTTAGCGAAACGCCCGCCGCCAGGGCCGCGTACATATCCTCAAGGCCGTCTTCCCCGCTTACCAGTACCGGTTTATCCCGCGCAACCGCCTCGGCAAAGGAGATCATCTCGTCGATAAAAGCCTGCTTGTAACGTTCCAGGAAAAAGTAGAGCGGCTTTTCTTGGGTTACGCCGCCTTCGCCCGAAAATTTAACGGTGTTGGGGAGGTCGTTTTCCGCCGCCGCGGAACCTTTGGAACCGAAAACCTCTACCCGCTGATCATAACCATAAACGGCCTTTCGGGAATTATCAATAACCCCGATAGCGCCGTTTTCAAATTTAAGGGAGACCAGGGCGGTGTCCACGTCTCCGGCCTTGCCTATTTCGGGGTCCACAAGACAGGCGCCCGAAGAATACACCTCGGTAATGCCGCATCCTGCCTGGAAGCGGGCCATGTCAAAATCGTGGATCATCATATCAATGAAAATACCTCCCGAAACCGCGACGTATTCAGGAGGCGGAGGCGCCGGGTCGCGGGAGGTAATTTTTACAATATGCACGCCGCCGATTGCCCCTGCCTGGGTATACTCACGGATCCGGGCAAAGTTGTGATCGAAGCGGCGGTTAAAACCTATTTGCAGCTTTACCCCCGCTTTTCTCACCGCTTCCAGGGCCGATTTAACCTTGGGTACGGAGAGGTCAATCGGCTTTTCGCAGAAGATATGCTTGCCGGCCCCCGCCGATTTGATGGTGAGATCCGCATGGGTATCGGTAGAACTGCAAATAACTACCGCGTTAATATGAGGATCGTTCAGTATCTCTCCAGGATCCCTGGACACAATCCGGGCGCCCAGCCCCTTCGCCCAGGAATCCTGTTCGGCTGAAAGTTTAATATCCGCGATACCCTCCAGTTTTACCTGGGGTATAAAACGGGCGATGTTTTCGGCGTGAATTTTCCCGATCCGTCCGGCACCGATAACACCAATCTTCAATTTTTCCGTCATTTTTCTCTCCTGCATGACTGCGATTGCAAACGTTATTATCATTTATCATAATAACTAATTTTCAAAGAATTGTAAAGTATTTTTGTTAAAAAAAACGCAAATAGTTTTATTTTGTTAATTTATTATAATATAAACAATTACATAAATTTAAAAAATTAAAAATTATTTCTTGACTAAATTTTCCCATCTTATGATATTTGTAATGGTAACGTTTGCATTATATGTTCAGAAAAGAGAGGAGCGGATATGGAAGAAAAAGTCCTGTTGCGCTTAACGGACATCACCAAAAAATTCCCCGGCGTGCTTGCCTTGGACAAGATCAACCTGGAAATTCGGAAGGGGGAAGTGCACGGTCTGGTTGGAGAAAACGGGGCGGGAAAGTCCACCATAATAAAAGTCATTACCGGCGCCCATTACCCTGATATGGGGGAGATGTATTTTGACGGACGCCAGATAGGGCGGCTTTCCCCCCATGAATCCATGAGTATAGGAATTGCCTGTGTTTACCAGGAACTGAATCAGGTGCCCTACATGACGGTTGCCGAAAACATATACCTGGGACGGGAAAAATTCCGGGAAAAGAATCTTGGCATCCTGGATCGGGAAGCAATGAAGCGGAATTCGGAACAGGTGCTGAAGACCCTGGGGCTTGACATCGACGCCTCCGTTGAAGCCGGCCTCCTTGGGGTGGGGAAGCAGCAGATGGTGGAAATTGCCCGCGCGGTTCAGGCGGACGCAAAGCTCATTATTATGGACGAGCCCACCGCCAGTTTAAGCGCCAAGGAAGCCATAGAACTGTTGCGCATAGTTAAACACCTGCGGGAACAGGGTGTGTCGGTTATCTATATTTCCCACCGCCTGGATGAAGTTAAGGAGGTCTGCGACAGGATCACTATTTTGAGGGACGGTAAAACAATCGAAACCGCGGATGTAAAAGATGTATCTATTGACGACATGGTCAGCAAAATGGTAGGCAGGGGGATCAGTCAGAAATATCCCAAGGTTAAAGCGCCCCCCGGAAGGGAGATGCTCAGGGTGGAACACCTTACCCGCAGAGGCGTTTTCTATGATATTTCATTTACCCTTTACGCCGGGGAAGTCCTGGGTTTTGCCGGCCTTGTGGGAGCGGGCAGGACCGAAACGGTCAGGGCCGTTACCGGCGCGGACCCCTTTGATTCAGGCAAAATTTTTGTGGAAGGCAGGGAGGTTCATATCCGCAACCCCCGCGATTCAATCAATGCCGGGATAGCGTTTCTTACCGAAGACCGCAAAGGCCAGGGGCTTATCCTTATTCAGGACATCGAATTTAATTCAACACTGGTAAATTTAAAACATTATATAAGCAGCCTTTTTCTTAAACTTGAACAGTCCAAGGCGGACGCCGAGCGGATGGTCCGGGAACTGCGGACCCGCACGCCCAGCGTGCATACCCCTACCCGGAATCTCTCCGGGGGTAACCAGCAGAAGGTGGTTATCGCCAAATGGCTGCTTTCCAAGGCCAAAATTTTCATAATTGATGAACCCACCCGCGGTATTGATGTAGGCGCCAAAGTGGAGGTTTACAACCTTATCAACCGGCTGACAAGCGAAGGAGCGGCGGTGATCATGATCAGTTCAGAAATGGACGAGTGCATTGGCATGTCGGACCGTATCATCGTCATGCACGAAGGCCGTGTTACCAGGGAATTAACGGGTGAGGCTGTTACGCAGGAAAATGTTATGTATGCTGCATCAGGTATAGATGCAAATTAAATGTAAGTAGAAGGAAGGGTAAAATGGCTCGGTTAAATTGCGGTGTTATAGGACTTGGGCGGCTTGGGTTTAAGCATGCACAAAATCTGGCCGGCAGAATTGAAGGCGCCCGGCTTTTGGCGGTTTCGGATCCTCTGGATGCGGCGCGGAATAATTTTTCCGCCGGGTTTTCCGCTGTTAATGTGTATGAGGACTACCAGGATATATTAAAACGCAAGGACATTGACGCGGTGGTCGTTGCATCGTCCACCAATACCCACGGGAAGATAGTCATTGATTCCCTTAAAGCAGGGAAATCGGTGTTCTGCGAAAAACCAATTACCCTGGACATGGAAGAGGCGGGCCGGCTGCGGAAAACCCTTGCCGAAACAACGGGCTATTTGACGGTCGGTTTTATGCGCCGTTTTGACGACGCGTATGCCTATGGGAAAAAGCGAATCGATTCGGGCGAACTGGGGGCGCCGGTGTATGCCCGCTGCGTAAGCCGCGACCCCGACTGCCCGCCCATCGAATTTGCCAAGAACTCAGGGGGCCTTGTGCTTGACATGTGCATCCACGACATCGATCTTGCCCGCTGGTTTATCGGCGGCGATATAAGCCGTGTCTACGCCCAGGGCGGCGTTCTGATGTGGGAAGAGCTGGGCAAGATCGGCGATATCGATCATGTGGATATTGACTTTACCTATAAAAGCGGGCGCCTTGCCCATCTCGAAGGCTCCCGCAACGCCCGCTACGGTTACGATATCCGCACCGAAGTTATCTGCACCAAAGGAGCGGTATTCATCGGCGGCCTTAGACAGACTGCCTGTGTTGTGCTGAATCGGAACGGTTCCCTTACCGATGTGGTTCCAGAGTTCCTTACCCGTTTTGACAAATCTTATGAAAGAGAAATGGAAAGTTTTGTCAGCGATGTTTTGAATGAACGTCCTTCGGCAGTAACCCTGGAAGACGGTATCGCCGCGGTTGCGCTTGCGGCCGCTGTTAATAAATCGCTTAAACTTCAGCAGCCGGTCGAACTCTAGGGGGAACCAATGGCAGAAGAAAAAAAAGGAAATTTTCAAGCCCGGCTTAAAACGAATCTCTACAGCTTGGGTATCCTGCTCAGTCTGGCGCTGCTCTGCGTTATTTTAACGATACTGTCCCCGCGTTTCCTTACCTTGGATAATCTGATGAACGTAGCTTCCCAGGCATCGGTAAACGCCATCGTTTCAATCGGCCTGTTTTTGGCTATTTTAACGGCGGGTATTGATCTTTCGGTAGGATCGATCCTCGCCCTTTCAACTATGGGCATGGGAATCCTTGCGGTAAAATTAGGAATACCGCCGGTAGCGGCAGTGATCCTCTGTCTTGTTTTTGGTTCCGTGCTGGGTCTTTTGAACGGCCTCATGCTTACCAAACTTCATCTTCCCCACCCGTTTATTTCTACTATGGGCATGAAGCAGATGGCGCGGGGTATAGCCCTGGCCATTACCGCCGCCCAGCCGATAAGCGGCTTTCACGGATCCGTCAACTTTCTGGGAAGCCACAGGCTTGGGCCCGTACCGGTTTCGCTGTTTCTGGTGGCTGTTCTGTATATTGCCATGTACCTATTCCTTACCCGTACCGCTACCGGGCGCTATATCTACGCGGTCGGGGGCAATAAGGAAGCAAGCCGGCTTTCCGGTATTAACGTTGATCGTATCCTCAATCTGGTTTATACGATCAGCGGCTTTATGGCGGCCCTGGCCGGCGTTGTACTTGTAGGCAGGGTAGACTCGGCCTACCCCCTGGCAGGCACGGACTATGAATCCGACGCGATAGCGGCGGTAATTATAGGCGGGGCAAGTTTCTTTGGGGGAATCGGCAAGATCGGCAATACCATTGTGGGCGTTTTGATTATCGCCGTCCTACGGAACGGCTTGAATCTGCTTAACGTAAACTCCGCGCTCCAGACCTTTACCATTGGCGCGGTGATTATTCTCGCGGTATTTGTGGACGTGCTGCGGCAGCGGGTAATGAAGAGCAAATGACGAACGAATAAAAGCCGTAAGGTCGAAGCGGGCAAAAGTAAGGAAAGAAAATGAAATTTGCGGCAAAACCTTCCGCGGTCCTACAGGCTCCGCGCGTCTTTGATCTTTGCGGTTAAAAATTTTTTATCATACGAGGAGGTATGAAAGTGAAGGCTAAAAATTCGGCCGGTGTGATGATAGGCATACTTGTTTCGGTATGCGTATTGGTTTTTTTTGCGGGCTGTAACCGGCGGCAGAAAGGGGAAGACGGACAGATCGTAGTCGCCGCGGTGCTTAAAACCACCGTATCCCCTTTCTGGCAAACCGTTGTTTCCGGCTTAAAAGACGGGGCCGCGGAACATAATGTCAAACTTATCGGCCCCCTGGGGCCGCCCACGGAAGACGCGGTTGAGGAACAGATCAACATGATCCAGAGCGTTATTTCCCAAAAGCCCGATGTTTTGGTTCTTGCCCCTTCCCAGCCCCCCGCGACGGTAAAGGCTTTGCGGCAGGTAAAGGCGGCGGGCATCAAGATTATCCTTATTGACACCCCCATGCCGGATAATTTTGAAGACTATGAAACCTTTATCGGTACTACTAATTTTACCGCCGGCGCGGACGCCGCAAAGATTATCATACAATCCGGTATTCCGCAGGGTTCCAACACCGTCATTCTTGAAGGCGCGCCCGGCAACCCGACGATGACCCAGCGCGCGGACGGGGCTGAAAAAACCTTTCGGGACGCGGGTTTTAATATAGCCGCCCGGCAGCCGGCCTATTCCGACAAGGAACGGGCCTTTACGGTTATGCAGAACATCATGCAGACTACGCCGGACATTGCCGCGGTATTCTCCGCAAACGACGATCAGGCCCTGGGCGCGTACCGCGCTATCAGCCAGGCCGGTAAAACCGCGGTGGTAATCGGCGTGGACGGCACCAGGGACGCCCTTAACTCCATACTGCGGGGCGAACTCCACGGCTCTATGGGGCAGAATTCTTACCAGATGGGCGTCCTGGCCGTTGAAAACGCGGTTAAGCTGATGCAAGGCGCGGCCGTTGACAAACGTATAGACAGCGGTACCACCGTATTAACCAAAGAAAACGCGCAGAAACAGATTGAATTCCTTGATAAAATTGGCGGATAAGGGTATTCTCTTGTTACATCGCAAATAGAATGATGCCGCCGGTTTGGGCGGCGTCATTTTGTCAGGGAGCAAATGGTCAGTATTAAGGATATAGCAAAACGAGCGGGCATGTCTCCTTCTACGGTTTCGCGGGTAGTAACCGGGAAGAATAACGTCAATCCTAAAAAACGCGAGCTTATCCTTAAACTTATTGAGGAAACCGGGTACGTGCCCAATAAAGCGGCCCGCGAGATGGTTATGCGGCGGAGTTTTGCCGTGGCCATTGTTATCCCGGATATGTTTAACATCTTTCAGCGCCAGCTCTTTTCAATTATTGAGCGGTATCTGATTTCCTTTGGCTACCACACCCTTTTTTTCTTTGTAAAGCCCGACGCGTCAAGCGAAAAAGACTGCATTACCCGCCTAAAGGAAGAGCGGCTTGACGGGATTATCATGCTTCACGAGATTAAAGACAGGGAATTTTACCAGTACCTGTCCGCGTCAAAGATTCACGCGGTATCTACTATTTTGAATACCGCCGGCATACCGGCAATAACCATTGACGACCGGCAGGCGGCTATAGACGCCATGAATCATCTTATCAACCTGGGGCATAAGAATATTGATATGATCGGGGGCGCCAGTTTTTTTTCTTTCGGCGTTAAACGCATAGAAGGGTATAAAGAAGCGCTGGAGGCCGGCGGACTGGGCTTTGATGAAATGCGGCTGGTAAACGCGCCCCTCTATAACATGGAATCGGGCATGTACGGTATGCGGGAACTGATGCTGCGCAGCCGCGACTTTACCGCGGTGTTTGCCGGTACTGACGAATTGGCTCTGGGCGCCATACGCACCCTTGAAGATCATCGTATACGGGTTCCCGATGATGTATCGGTAATTGGAATTGACGATATAGACATAGCCGGTTATTTTTGTCCGCGCCTTACCACCATACGGCAGCCTTTGATAGAGATAGGGGAACAGTCCGCGCTCCTGCTGCACCGGCTTATTTCGGGGCAGGGCGTTCAGTCCGCGGGGGCCGTCCTGCCCCATTCTTTAATTATACGGGAATCGACATCGTTGACGCGCCGCGGACAACCATAAGGGGCCGGTATTAGCAGCCGCGGACGCTTTGTGTCCGATTGCGCTTGGCGGATTTTCCGGGGATGCTGAGGATCGAATGGGTAAAAAGAAAACAGGAACACTTGCCGATACGTTGAAAGAGCAGTTTGCCGATCCCTGGAAGCTGCTTTCCGAAACTACCGTTTTTTTAAGCCGTGTTGGAGAACTGCACGCTTGGGAGGCTCAATTGCGGGGTTGGCGTTCCGCTTTGCAGTCATCGCCCAAAAACCATCATGTTATCCAGGATATCCGGCGGGAAATAACCGAATTCCGCAAGAATCTTAGGCGCCAGGGATACGACCTCAGCCTTGCCGGGCAGAACCTTATCCTAGAAGGGTTTCGGAACGACGCCTCCCTTGCCGAAGGTTTTACGCGCCTGGTGCTTTTTATTGTAAGAGAATACGCGGGCGCAAAACCCTGTGAAAAAATAGTGTATATAACCGGCGATGACAACCATGTTACCCTGGCCGGTTTTTTGGAAAAGCGCCTGGAACGTTCCGCCCCTGGGGAACGCTCCGACATACTTGAAAGACACTACCTGTGGTACCGCCGCCGGGGGCCGGATATTGTTATTTCCGGCGCGGACACCGAGACGAAACCGGACTTTGAACGTTTTGAAGCCCTGTGCGCGGTAAAGAGCTTTTTTTTTCTGGGCGCCCTGAAACAGCTCCGCTAACGAGGATCCTGCGGGACTTTGGTTCCAGCAATGTTAGTTTTAAGAAATTTAACCGCCCAGGAACCTATGAGTTTGTGGGGCTTTGCCCAAAAATGGTATAAATATTTATACCATTTTATGCGCGAAGCGCAACAAACTCCTATGCTAAACGGCAGGAAAACGCGCGGCGGTTTTTGTTAAAAACTAAATAACCGTTAATACCGCAAGAAACTAAAATTTTGTATTGACAAATATTTTTTTTGGTATATATTAATTAGTATAAATACCGATAAAAGAAAAAGCAGCGGGGTTTTAAAATTTAACGGATAAAGCTCCGGGGCAGTTTTTTAACAAGTGGGTGAGCAGTTGTCAGTACGTTTTTATAGAATACTTAATTACATTACCCCCCCCCCCCCCCCCGATAGGTTTACTAGGAATTGCCGTTTTGTAAACAGGGCTTTTAGCCGCTTCTCCCTTAATATATATATATCTTTTGAATATTCTTTTTTTTCTCTTTTTTACCCGCGCAGTACAATATCCCTTTTTATAACTTATTTCCCCGCGTATTTCCGTACCTGGAAAGACCGGTTTTTTATGTTTAATGTTTTGTTTCTCTGTTCCGGTTGAATTAAGGCCGCTGTCTTCCTATGGAGGGGGCGGAAGCCTTTTTTTATAGCATAGAGGGATTAGGCGGACGTTGTCAGCTTCCCTCGTATATTTCATTATTTTGTTTGAGGAGGATATATGAAAAGGTTTATTACTTTTTCTATAGTATTCGCTCTTGTATGCGCGGCCGCCTTTGCGGAAGTAAAAGTTAGCGCGGGCGCGAGCATGTCGTTTACACCGATTGGCGCCGTTATACCGGACGACGAAGACGCGGGGTTGGTAGCCGGTTTTGGGAAAAACAACGGAAACGCATGGGAACTTCAGCTCAATGTAGAGGGTTCAACGGAGAACGGCAAGGCGGGCTTCCTGTTCCAGTGGCGGCCTAAGGTTCAGAATGGTGTTTTTACTGGTATTAATGACATAGGCGATAATGCCGGTATCTGGTACAAGCCTTTGGACATTATCCGTATCGACGCGGGCCGTTTTCAGAATAACGACATCCGCGGACGCATGGGCAGCGGCGCGTGGTATGGGGACTATACGATCCCCCGCGGCGGTGAAAACGATATTTTCCAGAATTTTGACGCGAAAAACGGCGCCATGCTGACCGTGAAGCCTATTGACGGTTTAAGCGTCTATGCCTTGGTAAACGCCATTCCGCCCTATGAGAATACCAATACCGGTACTCCGCCGACAGCATGGGCCGGTCCAAACCAGGGCGCGGCCAAAGCGTTCGGTTATGTGTGGGAGAACACCCAGGTTGCCGTAGCCTATGCCATCCCGAATATCGGCCTTGCCCGCCTCCAGTATGTA
>JAISQR010000525.1 GCA_031274035.1 Treponema sp.
CACGGAAGGGTTTGCCCCTGCTCCTGACTGAAATACTCTGCCGTATTCCGGTGAATATCCTTGACCGGCTGCTTTCTGTTTTCGGCGGCTACGGCTTCGCGGTGATGCTGGCCTGGAGCGGCGGGAAGCTGCGGAATTACTTAAAAGCCGCCGGGAAGATGCTCTGAACGGTACGGTAAACGGGGGCAGTTACTACTCCGGGCATCTCATCAAGCAGGTTACGGGTAACGACGCCTTAACCGCCCGGTTCCTGTACGGCGAGTATTTCAACTTCGTGCCTACGTTCAAAATTTTCATTTTCTAATTGCTGCAATCGGATAGGAGCAGCTTCCTTGCAAATCATAAGCCGGTTATTTCGGAAACGAAGTTTCCGCAGGGACCGGTTACGGCATTTGGCTTTCTAAATGCTGCGTAAGCAGCTTCAATTAAGCTGATACCTTTTACAACGTGAATCACCGAGGACTTTATGCGGGAGCGGTGCGTCCAGAGGCCGGAGCCCAAGTAGTTACAGTAAACCCATGAGATATATTTCACTCACCCCCAAGGGCCGGTTGTTTCAAGAATCTGTATTGGTGTTGAAGGAAATACGGCAATCGCGCGCTTATGTAGTTTACTGATGGCGCTTGAGCGTAACCATGAGACAATATAGCTAACTTCAATATTGAAGATAAAATAGGAATAACGCCGCTTGGCGCCGGCTGCCGTAAACCGCTAATTCCCAAGGGCGCAATGTTTACATTTTGCCTTATAATGAGTATAAATAAAAGGTGAGAAAAGATATTGACGGCATCGCCTTTGATCTGGATGGAACCCTGTACCCAAATTACCGGTTCTATATCCGTCTGATTCCGTTTATTCTAAAAGAACCCCGCCTGCTTTGGGCCTTGGGAAAAGCCCGCAGGATACTCCGCGGGGATAGCGCCTTGAAACACAATCAACAACCTCGCCCTGAAGCTCCCCCGCGAACCGGTGAGCGGGCTCTTGGGTTGTTGTTCTCAAGAAGCGGTTGCACTCAGGGGTTTAATACCTCTGACCAAAGGTCCGCTTTAAGCGCCCTAAAGCTCGCACGCGAAAGCGTGCGGAAGGTATTAAACCCCTTCTGCACGAATAAAGCCCAGAACCAGCCTTATTATACGGAAGCAGACAAGGCGGTTACCGGCTCTTTTTATGAAAGGCAATCCTGTTTAATGGGCAAAATTCTCAAACGCGATCCGGGGGAGATACAAGAGAAAACCGAAAGGCTCATCTATAGGGGCTGGGAACCTCTCTTTAAAGGACTTAGGCTCTTCCCCCTGGTTAAAGAAACGATACAGATCTTCCGTGATGAGGGGGTGAAGACGGGGCTGCTCTCGGATTTTCCCCCTGAAATGAAACTGGAATACCTGGGGCTATCCGGTTTGTGGGATACGGTGCTCTGTTCTGAAACATTCGGCTTTTTAAAACCCGATCCGGTTCCTTTTGCGGAACTGGCTTTCCGAATGGGGATAAAGCCGGAACGACTCCTCTACGTGGGCAATAACATCACCTATGATATTGAAGGGGCGCGGAATGCCGGCCTTCAGGCGGCTTTGATCTGTTCTTCCCGCCTTAAAAAACACTATAGAGGAAACGCGGCTTTGGTTTTTAGTAACTATCGTCAATTATACAATTATATGTTAGGTTAAAACAAATGGAAACTCTGTTTACCGTAGGGAATTTGATCACACTCTGTATTGTTGGGGTGGCTTTGTTTGTATTCCGGCAGGCGGACGTACGCAGCCGGGTTTTGGATAAGGTAAAAAAGTACTTTGAAACTCAAAAGGCCGGTCTTGAATCCTTTGCCGCTGTACAGGCGGATGCCGTCAGGGGCTATGGGATAGAACTCAAAGTGCATCAGGATTCCGCAAAGGAGTTAATGAAGCGCGTCAATCAGTCCAACGAGGAACTTGCCGAAAAAGCTGAAAAGGTAACACTGATAGGCCAGCGCCTTGATGAGTACGATTCAAGACTGGAAGAACTGGTCCGTATGACCAGCCGTGTACAGGAGAATTTGAACCGCATACGGGATGAATCGGCCTTTGTCGAAGGGGCAAACAAGCGGGTTAGCGAGGCAAAAGATAAACTTACGATTATCGAGCGGGAACTGGGAAACATTGAAACGCGGTTTGAGCGGGAAAATACCAGCGCGCTGGAAAAAATAGCGGAAATAGTTACCGCATCCGTCCAGTCTGCGGTGCGCGATCTGGAAACAACCGTAGGGGCCATAGAACAGCAGGTTGATGAGCACCGCGAAGAGATAAACAGGGTTGAAAGAGAACGGGCCGCAAACCTGGAAAGGGATATTAATACCATCAATAGAACACTTAACGAGGCGGTGGATCATGCGGCGGAACGTGCGGAAATTATGGAAGAAACAGCCCTGACAAAGATGCGGGACCAGGCCCAGGACAGGATCAACACCCTGCAAACCGCGGTAGAAGATAAGTTAAAGACTATACAGGAAAGCGTCAAGACACGGCTTGCCGAGATTCAGAATACCGCCCGCGCCAATAAGGAAGAATGGAAGAACGATCATAGCGAAATGGAGGCTAAATTCCGCAGTCTGCGCGATGAATGGAAAAGGGAAGTACAGGAAATCCATGTGCAGGCAAAGAATCACCGGGAAGAATGGACAACAGCCAGGGAAGAATGGCGGCAGGCGGTGGAAGAAGCGGGAACTGTAGCCGCGGAGCAGGTCAATTTCCTTGAAACCAAGTCCGAGAATATTAAACAGTACCTTGCCGAAGATATAACAGCCGCGGAAGACCGTTTTATGGCCCTTAAAACAAATATAGGCGCTACGGCTCTTCAAATTGAAGGCGATTTAACACGGGCAATCAATACAAGTGCACAGACGGCGGCGGCGGCGGCGGATGCCGAGCGGAAAAAGTGGACTGCCGCCGCGGATACGGCTGTTAAACAGATAGCCGATCAGATAGCCGATGCGGAAGAGCATACCCGGAAATTACTTATCAATCTGGAAACATCATCCCTGGAAAGAGAGAACCGTATTCTCACCGAAGCCGATGCCGCGGAAAACCGTATAAGCGCGGACAGAGAAGAACTGGAACGGAGGCTTACCGCGGACGCCGAAAGCCTTGAAAAGAGGATAACCCAGGATAACGAGGACCTGGAAAACAGGATGATTACGGATCGCGTCGAACTTGAAAAGCGGCTTACCGCGGATGCAAAAGACCTGGAGACACATATCATAGGCAGGGCGGAAACCCTGGAAGCCAAGCTGCTCAAGGATAACGCGGAACTTGAAAACCGCATAGTTACCGATAATACCGCACTGGAAAACCGCATTACTTCCGGTTCCAAAGACTTAGAGAGCCATATCACCGGCAAGATCGATGAACTGGAAGAAAAATTTTCTTTCTGGACAGAATCGTTTGACGGACGCCTCCACAGCCGCTTTGACGAACTGGAACAGGAATTCAGGGGCAGGACAGAATCCCTTGAAAGCCGTATCCGCAGCACCTCCGAAGGCATGGAACGCCAGCTTCTCACCGATACAGAAGCCCTGGAACGCCGTATTCAGGGCAGGATTACAGAACTTGATACGAAATTCAACGCGGAAACAGACGCCCTGGAACAGGAGATAAAAGAATCACAGGAAGCCCTGGAACAGCAGTACCTGGGTAAAACCAAAGATATGGAAAACCGCTTTGATGCGTTGACATCCGATATGGAGAAGCGGCTCCTGGCCCAAACCGGGGAAGTGGAGAGCCGCATCCTGGGTGAAACGGAAGCTATGGAAAACCGTATCATAAGCAAAGCCGAAACTCTGGAAAAACACATTCTCTCGGAGGCTGAGACTCTGGAGAATCGTATAGCCGTCGGGGCGGAAGCACTGGAAAGTAGAATAGCCGCCGATTCGGAGGAGCTTGAGAAACGGATCGTTTCCAGGGCGGAAAACCTTGAAAGCCGGATCACAACAAACGAAGAGGACCTGGAAAACCGTATTCTCAATAAGACCGATGCCCTGGAACAGCAGTTCTCCAATAGCACGGCGAACCTCGAAAGCCAGATAGCGGAAAAAACAACGCTGCTGTCGGACCGGATAAATACGGAAATCGGGAGCCTTGAGAAACAGTTCAACGCGGATATGGCGGAACTTGAAAACCATGTTTCCGGCAAGACCGAATCCCTTAAAGAACAGACATTTACCGATACCTCTGCCCTTGAAAAGCAGCTTACATCGGACTTACAGGAACTTCAAAACCAGGTTTTCAGCAGAACCGAAGCCGTCAAAAACCAGTTCCTTGCCGGCGCTTCAGCCCTGGAACAGCAGTTCAAAACCCTCAGCGGAACCATGGAAACCCGTATTCACACCGCTATTGAAGGGCTAGAACAGAAATTCACAGCCGAAAACGACAAATTGGAGAAACTTATTCAAAGCGGAACCAGCGCCCTGGAAAAGCATCTTGTATCCGAGAATATCAGGCTGGAAAACCAGATACGGAGCGGAACCGGCGCTATGGGACAGAAGCTGCATGAAAGCCTTGAAGCCCTGGACAAGCGGATCAGGATGGAAGTTGAAGATATAAACAGACTCTGCCTTGCGGAAAATGAAAGCCTACAGAATAAATTTAGGGCTTCAATGGACGCTATCGAAAAGGAGCTTTTTGCGGAAAACGCTGAAATGGAGAAACGCCTCTTCTCCGGCTCTGAAGCCCTTGAAACACGCCTTCTTGCGGAAACATCACGGCTGGACAAACAGCTTTTTGCCGATACCGAGGCGATGGAAAAACGTCTGAGTGAAATTGAGCGGCAGAATTTAATTGCCGTATCTGATCTTGAGCAGAAACTTATCACGAATACGGTTGACATGGAGCAAAAAGTCCTGGAAACCACGGATACCCGGCTTGAAGAATACCGGGAAGTCCAGCGGGAACAGTATAGGCGTCTTGAAAAACTCGTTGACGACAGCGCGGTTCTGGATGGGGAAATACGCATGTTCATGCAGGATATGGAAAAACGCGTACATGCAGATTTCTCCCGTTTTGAAAAGGAATCCGCGGAATCGCAGGGAAGGGCGGCCCTTAGTTTTAATGCCGCGGTTGACGCCCTTAAAGCGGAAATGGCCGATCTTGAAAAAGAGCTTAACCTTCTTAAAAACAGCGCCTATGAAAATGTCTCGGCAAAATTGAAAATTTTTGAAGACGACTTCTTTACGGACCTTTCACGGAGGAGCAGTGATATAGACCGCCGCCTTAATGAATGGCAGACCGATCTTGACAACCGCATGGTCAGTCTGGCAGGGGAATCTGAGGCAAAGAGCCGTAGACTGGAACTGAGCAACTATGAAGAACTGCGGACGCTGCTTTCGGAAAACAATGAACGGCTCAAGACAGAACTGGAGAATCTCCGTTCCGAAACCACCCTGTTTGAAGATGAGATACGGGCCTGGAGTAGGGGCGCCGAAGAATCCCTCGATTCCTTTAAAGAACAGCTTACCCGTGATTTGGAAGAAGCGCGTCTGGGGGCCGATATTACAATAAGAAATGAGATAGGCCGTCATGCCCTGAATACAACCGATGCCATCAAGCAGAATCAGAGGGACTTGGAAGCGCGGCTTCGTAATATCCTTGAGGATACCGATGAACGCAAAGAAGAAATTGCGGGACTGATGGATGCCTCGCGGCGGGAGCTTGAGGAATGGCAGCAGAGCTTTACCGTTAAGCTGCGCGATCTGGATTCTGCTGTTGAAGAGAGCCGCAGCAGGGCCAGGGGCATGATAACCGAAAGTGAGGAAAAAATTGCCGGCGTTCATGCCGCTATTGACGATCTCCTTAAAGAGATGAATTCTCACCGAACGGAGATATTCACCCAGACCGAAGAAAGGGCTAAGGTACTGGATAACGCCATTAAGGAAGCGGAACGGCATATCAGGGAATTTGCCGCCCAGACCAGGCTTTTTGACCGTGCGGACGAACTGAAAACCTCTCTGGAACATCAGATTGAAGATATTCAGAGCGATTTGGACGGCCTGGATCAGAGACGGGCTGAAATTGTTCAAATGGAAAGCCAGTTTGTAAAGATACGGCGGCTCGAAGATGAGATCAACTCCAAAATGACACGTTTCCTTTCGGAACAGAGGCGCATAGAGCAGATGGAAACCGGATTCAACCGTTTGCTTCAAACCTCAAAGGCGGTAGAGGAAAAACTTCTTGAAGTGAATAATTCCAACGATACAATCCAGGCGATACAGGTGCAGATACGGCGTCTGGACGAAGCCTTAACCCAGGCGGAGGAGAAGTATCAGCGTATAGAGCGGAAGAATCAGATACTGGACGAGACAAACGACGGTATTGACCGGAATTTTAAATCCCTACAGGAATCCGAATTTAAAACCCGCGAGATGAACGAAGAACTGAGCCGCATTACAGGCGATATATACACGGTGCGCATGTCGGTTGTAGAACTTGCCGAACGGGAACAGAAAGCCAGGGAAGCCTCCGAGCGGATATCTTCCCTTGACGAAACCCTAAAAGACATTGAAGATCGCATAGATCGTATGCAGAAGACCAGGGAACTACTGGTATCGGCGGAGACCAGAATGGAGCAGTTACTGGGTCTGAGCGAGAAGCTCTTCAAGGGGGACGCCGGAAAAGCCGTTGTTTCCATTGAGAATATTAAAAATAGACCCGCTACTTCGATTCAGGTAAAAGAGGATGTGATAAAGCTAACCCGCCAGGGTTGGGCGGTTAAGGCGATAGCCGCGGCGCTCAAACTATCCATCAGCGAGGTAGAGATGATTCAGCAGATGGGAATAGAAGACTAAGAGCTTATCACGAACAAAAGAAAGAATATGTGTTACCCCAAGTTCGTGCGGCATAGGTATATTTTTCACTTTTCCAGGAATGTGCTGCGCCTTGCGCATAAAATAGCATAAATATTCATTTATGAACGCGAACCGGAGGTTCGATGGTCCAATTATACCCTTACAAACTCCTCGAAGAGCACAGTATGCCCGTTAAAAGGCAGCTTTCCCAAATACTGATGTTTTGGGAAAGCCTCTTTAGCGCAACCAAGATACCGGGAACCTGCGGGATTTTCCCGCAAACTCCCATGGATAATATTACCTACCTGTTTACCGCAGATAGACATCCGATGCTTCGAGTTTTGCGAGGATGCTTTCAAAATTCCCCATATTCCAGGAAAGATCCAGTATGCTGTACTTATTCCGCATCATCTGTGCCTTGCGTGCGGTAGCGATAATGTCCTGACGGCGGAGGCCTATGGTCTCAGGCACGAGGGGGCAGAGCGCCTTTCCAAGCAAGGCTTTTAGTTCACTGTAGGGAAGAAGCCGTTCCAGAACCTTCTCCCGTATCGTATGCCAGGAATCCCTGAACAGCGCGTTAATATCGGCGGCTGTTTTGTCATCTACCAGCTTTTCAAGGGCGGCCTTGACGACAGCTTTACAGCCCGGCCTTTCCCCAAACGCGGCAGCTACCTCAGCTTCACGTTCGGCACGGCTTGGACGTTTCCAGCCCGATATCGCGGCAGGCGGGCCCGAGGGATCGGCAAAGAAAAGCTCGGTAAAGGCTGTTGCCGAAAGGGTACCTATGGCAACCTTATGACCGTGAGTAACCGGCGCGCCGTTCAGGGATAAGTCCTCCATTTCCCATACATGGCTGAACAGATGTTCCGCGCCGGATACCGGACGGGAACTTTTTATGTACTGCATAGCAAAACCGGTAACGGCAAGGCCCTTGAACAGAGTCTGTACGGCCTCGCCATCCCCGCGGGCCGCCTGTACCGATTGATTAAGGCTATCTATAAGGCCGGGCTGTATCATATTCCAAGCTACAGGATCGATAGGTTCCGCCGCCGGAGCGCCCGCCGAACCGGCCTTTTCGGCAATGATCCAGTCTGTACCGGCTATTATTTTGCTGGCAAGGTCCCCAAAACCGGAAGACGAGAGGTAAGCCGGCGCTTTAGCAAGTACATCGGTATCCGCCGCGACAACCCTCGGCGCCGTACAGGGGACAGTCTGTTTAAAGCCGTCCATAAGCAGGGCCGCGCCGTAGGCCGTGTATCCGTCTACCGAAGCGGCGGTAGGCACGCAGAGATAGGGCAGGGCCAGTTCAAAGGCCGCCCGTTTGACAAGATCATTGACCGTGCCGCCGCCCACCGCAATAGGCGTACAGGAGGAGTAATCCGGTAAAATTTTGAAAAGATCGATCAGTTCCTTTACATGGGTATAATGGGCATGGAGCCGGGGTTCACCAGGGAAGATATGGCGGCCTGCAATGCGAATACCCACCCCCCTGATCGCATCCTCTGTCCTGATGCCCGCGGCCTTCCATGTATTTTCGTCGGCAACAAGATAGACCTGGCTTGACTGGAAAAAACTCTTGAGAAGATCCGGCACATCGGAAAAAACATCCCTCTTTAAACGGAGTTCCTTAGTTTCGCTGGCTGCCTTTAAGCAATCGGCCAGCGACGGAATAGTTTGATTTTTAGTATCCATAGTTTACCTTATCATATTTTTAAGATATAGTAACTATATATAACAGGCTGCCAAGAACCCGTATACGGGCAGCCTTGGGAGCAATGCACAGCCTGTCCATAAAGTAAGCGATTTTATGAACAGCCGCTATATAGAGGAGGGTCCTATGCCTATAGCTACCGCTATAAAGGATGCGCTTGGTTCGCAGTCGATGATCCGCAAGATGTTTGAGGAAGGGGCGCTGCTTAAAAAACAGTACGGCGCGGATCATGTCTTTGATTTTTCCCTGGGGAATCCCGACGTTGAACCGCCGCCCGCCTTTCACCGCGTATTTTTGAAATTAGCCGAGGAAGACCGGAAGGGATCCCACGGTTATATGCCCAATGCCGGCTACAGCGAAGTCCGCGAAGCCTTGGCCGGAAAAGCGTCCCGCGAGCAGGGCCTGACGCTGGACGGTTCCTGCATCGTCATGGCCGTAGGGGCCGCGGGCGGCCTCAATGTGGTGTTCAAGGCCATACTCAACCCAGGCGACGAAGTTATAGTTCCGCGGCCCTACTTTATGGAGTACCGCTCTTATACTGGTAATCACGGCGGAAAGCTCGTCGAGGTTGATACTCTGCCGGACTTCAGCCTGGATCTTGACGCAATTACGGCAAAACTCTCCCCTAAAACCGCGGCGGTGCTCATCAATTCGCCGAATAACCCGACGGGCCGTATCTATCCAGAGAAAACCATAGCCCGTCTTGCGGATATTCTCCGTGCGCACGGCGAAAAATACGGACGGCTTCCCTATCTTGTGGCTGACGAACCCTACCGTGAAATTGCCTACGACAATGCCGGGGTTCCGCCTATCCTCTGCGCCTATGAGGAATCTATCGTGGTAAGCTCCTATTCCAAGAGCCTCTCCCTCCCGGGCGAGCGTATAGGTTATATAGCGGTTAGCCCGTCCGTACAGGACAGGAACGATACCGTCGATGCGCTTATCTACGCCACCCGCATTTTAGGTTATGTCAACGCACCCGCCCTTATGCAGCGTATTGTGGCGGAGCTGACCTTTGCCCGTGTTGATGTGGAAATTTACGCCCGCCGCCGCGCAGCCTTTACCCGGATCTTTAATGAAGCGGGCATACCCTATGCCAAACCGGAAGGCGCCTTCTACCTTTTCTGTCAGGTTCCCCCGCGGCGCAAGACCGGGAGTGGAGGCGCGTCTGACGACAGGGCCTTTGCCGACCACCTTAAAAAGCATCTCATCCTAGGAGTACCCGGTTCCGGCTTTGGAAAAAGCGGCTGGATGCGCTTTGCCTACTGTGTGGACGAAAAGATCATCGTTTCTTCCGCGGAAGCCTTCAAAAACGCGGTGGAGAGCTGGTAAGGCCGGGCCAGCCGGCTTTGTTTAGGAAACGGCGCCGTTTCAAAGAATGTTGTATATTAACGTGAGTTTGAGAAAAAGCGGGAAAAAAATTTAACCACACCCGACCGAAGCCCCCGCCGCATCAACTTTACGGCCGCTCCAGGCAAATGCACGCGGCGAACCAGAGGTGCGGGGTAAGCCTGCGGTTAAAACTTCTATCAAACTCACGTTAAATAGGTATTGATTATATCGGCAAGGGAATTTTCATTTATCTTGACAATGTCTTTTTCCCTATCAAAACTTTCAGGGGAGTCTGATGCATGGGCGGTATTGACCATGATACTGCTGCCGAATTCCCGTCTTACCGTCCCGCCCGGGGCTTTTAGCGGATCGGTAGGGCCCAGTACATCCCTGATTTTTTTAACCGCATTTTCTCCTTCATAGATAAGTATCATACACTTAACATTACCGGGAATATCGGACGCTTCCGGCGGACAGGCTCCCGGCTTGACACCCGACATAAATTCGATAAGCAGGCGGAACTGCTCCTCGGCATATTCTGTACCGAAACTTTCGGTCAAAAGCCTTTCAATTTCGCTATTGAGAGGGATGAGGAATTCCCTTTCAAGCGTTTCCCTGGCCTTTTTACCAAAGGCGGGGGCAAGTTTTTCTTTTAAGGCCGTCTCCACCGGACCGTAGAATTCCAGCGCCTTGGTAAGGGAGAAGCTGTACACTTTGATCCCTACGATACGAAGGCCGGTTCTTGAAAACATATCAATTATCGTTCCCGGACGGGAAGAAGCATATTTCCAGTTATCCGGTTTAAGGATAACCAGAGTCTGCTCCATCTTTTCAGGGCTGCTGTAAGCTATGTTTCTGACAATATTCTCTTCGCCTTTAAGAAACTGCGCAAAAAGACGTATATCCCTGTCCGCCTCTTCCTGATTCCTCGGCGTCATTACCGCGGGCTCAAAGTAAGTTACCGTTTTGCGGTCGTCGGGGGAAAGAATAAGATCGGCATAGGTATCCCGTATAGTTTCTCCTGTAATAGAATCCGTATCAATATGTTCGGCATACAGGTGTCCGCAGATATCCACTAGTTTGTTGCAGGGATTCTCCCCGCGGAAGAGGAGAAACAGAGAACGGTGCTTTCTCCCCTCAGAGGGCGCCATGTTCTGTTCCACATAATCGGCGAGAAGAGAGGTATCCCCTCCGTTGTTATACACGCGCAGATATGCCGCATATTCCCGTACAAAAGCCTCGTCTGGCGCTATCATCTGGGCGCCGGCCAACTCCAGATCCAGGCGGGAAAGGAGCCGCGCAATTACCCCGCCGGTTCTGCTTTTTGCAATGGTATAAGGACTGACTAAAACATAGGAAAGCGTTTCTTTCATGGATTCTCCCCTTGGTACTAGCAGCCTGTTGCACTTGTGGATTTTTTGCATAAATATGCAAAAAATCCCGATCAATGGGCATGCTTTCGGAGTTTGTAAGGTATAAATATTCATGTTTATGAATATTTATACAATTTTATGCGCGAAGCGCAACAAACTTCTAGTTACCTTGATTGGAAGACGTGCGAAAGCACGTCTCACTTGCTAAAGCAACGCAGTGTAGGCCCAGTAAAGGCTATAGTTACGAATTAAACTGTCAGGCCGCAGAAAAAACGTTTTGTACCAAAACCTTCTTCACCGCGAACCTTTGGTTCGATGCGCCCTTCGTGGTTTTACCTATGTTTAATATAAACAAGATACTAGTACTATTTAAATTCTACTCAAATTTTGAAAGTAACTCAAGTATGAAATGATTGGTAACTACTCAGGCATATGCGATATTTATACGTGTTCTCAAGTGCTTGGGCAAGGTCCCTCACAAAGGGGCTCCGCCCCATAGGCGTACACATAAGGGAGGAAATAGTGTAGAATAGAGGGATGGAAGAGGAAAACAACGGGTTTGATAAACTGCTGGACTCCTCCCAGCAGGGTGGGAAGAAAAGGCGAAGGAATTAAAGGCTTTAGAGCGGACGCGGGGAAACAACCAATCCTGTGGCAAGCGCTAAACTTGACCCGTAAAATCGAGCATTTCCCTATAGTCGTAGAGGGTGTAGAATTTCTGTAGACCCCGCCAAACTGTTTTGACTCCGGGCGGACCGTCACTGGGCGCGCGCCGGGGGCCGCCGAGATTGCCTATGTGCTCCACCGCTTCCCCTATCGTA
>JAISQR010000538.1 GCA_031274035.1 Treponema sp.
AATGGATATAGAAAGTTATGAAAAAACGATACATGCAATTAATTTATCAAAATTATTACATTTGAGTGAAAAATCCGCAATAGATGGTAAATTAATACCACATGAAAAAGTAAAAGAAAGAATCGAAGAAACATTAAAACGGATGAAAAAATGAGAGAAATAGCATGGACACCAGATGGGGAAGAATCTTTCAATGAAATTGTAGAGTATTATGGTATAAGAGCTGGAGAAAATGTTGCAAGGAAAATATTTGATAAAATTAATAAGGAAATAGAATTTTTGGCAATAAATGAGATAAAAACAAAAGTATCACCTGAGTTGAAGGATATTGGAATAAATGATGTATATCAATTAACAATCAATCCTTGGATAGTATATTACAAAATAAATGAAGAGCATACGAAAGTGAAAATATTAGTAGTATTAGATGGTAGAAGAAATATAGAGAGAATATTAATAGATAAAGTGATAGACAATAAATTATAAAAGCAATCGTACGTCGCCTGACAGGTCTGTATGCGCTTCGTCACCAGTAGGTGGCTCGGGGTTCCGCAGGGCTAGGTCGGTCGGCCTACGGCCTGCTCCCCCCACATTTTGCCAACCCTGGTCGCCGTTCCTCCGGAACGGATGCTGCGGCACGATGCCGAGCAAAGCCCTTATTCGCACCTGGCAAAACGTCGTCAACAGCCGGAACACTAACAATGTTACGCTCTACGTTCCCGCCGGAAAGACTCCTGTCTACACGGTGTGGAAGAACACAAATAGCGGCAGGTTCGGGAGTGTGAACCTGGTTATCCCAGAACTGACTAAGCGGCGGCGCTATGGTTTTTGTTTCCATGATTTCCTCCTATACAATTAACCTTGCGTTATCGTAGCATAGATCATGCCAATTTTATAAGCAATTCGACAATTTTTAATGCGCTCGCCCCTGCCAGATGCCCCCTTTTGAGGGGAAACGCGGCTTAGTATGCGTCCTTTAGATACACTAAAAAAACAGAAAAAAGTACGCTTGCCTTAAAACCCCCGGAAGGGTACACTGGTTTTTATTCATGATGAGTAATCCCCGTTTTCAAAGACTTTCCCTCCTTACCGGTTCTGCCGCGCTGGACGCTTTTTCCCAGACGAGGGTGCTGATCTTTGGCTTAGGCGGGGTGGGAAGCTGGTGCGCCGAGGCCCTGGCCCGTTCAGGGATAGGGAATATCGCTATCGTTGATTCTGACCGGGTATGCGTTACCAATATAAACCGCCAAGTCCAGGCCACGAGCCGTACCATCGGGCAGTCCAAGGCGGAGGCCCTTAAAGCGCGGCTTTTGGAGATCAACCCCGAATGCAAGGTTCAGGCTTTTGCACGGGTGTTCTCCCGGGAAACCGCGGAGGGGTTTATGATCGAGGGAGCTGATTATGTTATTGATGCCATTGACAGCCTAACCCATAAACTAGACCTGATTGAGACGGTTACCCAGCAGGGGATACGGCTGTACGCTTCTATGGGTATGGCGCAGAAGCTCGATCCCACCCAGCTCAAAACCGCGGACATTTGGGAGACCCAGGGCTGTCCCCTGGCGCGGCTGGTACGCTCAGGCTTACGGAAACGGGGGTTTCAGGGGCATGTTACCGTGGTGTACAGCCCCGAGCGGCTGCCCCTCCATAGGGAGATTCCGGTTCCCTGCGGTTCCACCTCATGCCTCTGTCCAGGGGGTGATGCATGGTGCGGTTCCAAGAAAGTGATCAACGGCAGCGCGGTACCGGTTACCGCTGCGGCGGGGATGATCCTGGCAAGTCTCGTGATGCGGGATATCTATGCCCGATGCACCCGGGAGCAATCCCATGAGTAATCGCTGCTTTCGCCGGACTTCAGCCAGTAAGGTGGTACAGAAACTGCTTATCAAAGCTCTGTTGGAGCGGAATCTCATCTGCGGCGGCGACCGGATCCTCATCGCCGCTTCTGGCGGGAAAGACTCGACGGTCCTGGCCTGGGCCTTACAGCAGGTAAGGCCGGCCCTTAAACGGGACTACGAACTGGCGGCGATCCATATCTCCAGCGACTTCTGCGGGTGTTGTAAAAAATCCGTCCTCTCCCAGAAACTCGCCTCCTGGGGCATCCCCTTTACAGACCTTTTTGTTCCCATCATCCGCCGACTCAAACCAGGGGAGAAGATGAACTGTTATTGGTGCGCTACCCAGCGGCGGACGGAACTGTTACGCTATGCCCTGGCCCATGGGTTTAACAAGATCGCCTTAGGGCATCACCTGGACGATATCCTCGAAACCTTTTTTATGAACATGACCGCCCAGGGAACCCTCTCCGCCATGCCCATGCTACTTTCCTATCGGAAGTACCCGGTAAGCCTGATCCGTCCTCTGGGGTATGTGGAAGAGCAGCAGATCATAGCCTGCGCCGCGGAACAGGATATCCTCAAGACAGCCTGTACCTGTCCCTACGGTGTCCATTCCCACCGCCGGGACATCCGAAAGCGTATTGCCGATTTTACCGGCAACTCCGGCGCGGTAAAGCGGCGTATCTTCCAGGCCCTTTCCTCAGGGTCTTCAGATTTACTGGTCGCCGGGGAACCGCTTGTTTGTAATACAAAAGATGAATTTTCTGAGAAAATTGTAAATATAGGTTAATCATGGAACGAAAATTTAAAGAGCATATTCCCAATATATTGTCTTTATCAAGAATGGTGCTTGTTTTCCCTTTCATTTTGAATATTCATGATATTTTTGTTTATGAATGTGCAAAAAATTCATTTTTGCTAGTTACTTTCTTCACAATAATACTATCTGATGTTGCCGATGGCTATTTGGCAAGAAG
>JAISQR010000091.1 GCA_031274035.1 Treponema sp.
AAATATGCAAAAAATCCCGATCAATGGGCATGCTTTCGGAGTTTGCAAGGTATAAATATTCATATTTATGAATATTTATACTATTTTATGCGCGAAGCGCAACAAACTCCTAGGAAAAATTAAAATTTGCGGTTTTTTAGAGGCGCCCTATAGTCCTCTGCCTTGCGGAAATTTTATTTTAAGGACATAATATATTTAAAGATGACAGTCAACCAAGAAAAAGCTCTTTACGAATTTCTCGATACTGTTCCGGGGCCTTTTACCCTGGACGATGTGGTAGGCTTTATCCGTAAGAAAGATTCCAAGCGGCCAGGCAAATTGGCCGCTGAGGCCGCTTCTTTCATAGATATTAAGAATATCGCCTTCAAACTGGGAACCAAACGTTGGATTTCCCGGCGGGGTTGTTTTGAAGGTTCGTCTTTCGCGGTTACCCCTACCCGCCAGGAATTGCAGAACGGTATACTTATACCCGGACACCGCTGTGTGCCTTTTGCTAATCCCGTGCTGCTGCCGCATGAGTATCAGTTTTTTTGGCGGAATTCCAGAATTCCCTATACCACATCCGAGGGATCGCCGGAGGATTTTTACCCATACTATAGTATTTTGGGCGAGGAGTACGCGCCGCAGTATGTGGCCAGGGATAATCCTGAAAACGAGTCGGCTTACAATGAGGACCCTTACGAGGATCCCGCGGAAGTTTCTATGCGGACCCTGGATATGAGGGATATTTACCGTAAAATTTCGTTTGTTCCCGGCGACAGGTTTGTGGTAAAGACGAAAGACTGGAAACATGGTATCTTTTATATCGAAAAGGTTGGCAAGAATGAATGGCCGGAGGCCGAACTTAACGAATGGTTTCAAGCCGCGGAAGAAGGCTTTAAGAATTCCTTTACGCTGTTGGGTCCCGGCGCTTCCACGGATGAGCAGATTGCCTTTGCCTACTGGTATGGGGGGGAGCGTATGCGGAATGTACCGGCCTATTCCCTTGAAGATTTCCTCTATGAAAAAACAGACCGTATAGAAACAACAGCCTATGGTATAGAAACCCGGTTCTGGTTCAGCGGCAAGGAAATTCCCGACTCAAAGGGACTGAGGCTGAACCAGATGCACCCTGATATGACGACAATTGAAAATATCCTCTACAGAAACAGTATCCCTATATCAGAATATGCCGTACAGTCCTATATCCTCGACGCATTCTACCGTCATGATAAGGATATAAATAACATAATCAAACGTATAGTTCCTTCCTGTGTGGAGATGGAAAAGTACGAGTATAGTTATATTGCCGGTTATGTTAGTAGATTGTTCGTTGAATGCAGGGAAATTTACAGTGTATTTCTGGATAGAACCTTTGGCCCTATCAGGCAGCGTGTCGGTGAACTGCATACAGCGGTAATAGAACTGGCAATACGGCTGCAAAAGAGTAACATAGATCCTGCGTGGCTGCCGAAACATACCTTTATCATTTTGTCCCAGATACAGGAACATGCTTTCGGTCTTCTTGAGGACCTAGATACCGTTAATGCGGATGACGCTCCTTCGGAGGATGAGCTTGATACTATTGATAATTCCCTGGACAGTATGATAGAAACCTATGAGGATATAAAAGAATTGGTTGAGGAAACCCTGGATAATTTTAGGAAGAGCCAACTGACAATAGTTAAACGCTGGGATGAAGATAAAGAGACGGTTCCCGGACGGCTTATCCAGATCAATCTTGGCGGGACTAATGTTTGGCGCAGGATAATTCTGCCTGAATCGGCCCTGCTTGAGGAACTGCATACGATCATACAAACGGTTTTCGGCTGGGAAAACAAGAATATGTTCCAGTTCAGCCAGGAAAAATGGGGAATGGGGGAAGCGGCGGATATTGATCCGCATATTGAAATGGGAGAGTTGATCAAGCAGGGGATCAGCGAACTGATCTACGAATATGAAAATAAATGGACAGTACGGATACTTATCCTCTCCCGCGCCGAGTCGGGTTCTAAAACAAGAAAAGGAGACGCCGCGTTTTTTAGCGAGGGAAGCGGCCGCGGAGTCTGTATTACGCCGCCCCGTTGTGTAGCGGGGGAAGGCGCCGCGCCGCCTGAATTTATTGAAGGCCCCCTGCGTTTCCGCAGGTATCTAACCGCGCTGGAGAAGGGAAATGAAACCGAACGGCAGACGGCTATACACATATTGGGGGCAAACTTTGATCCTGGCGCTTTTGATATGGAACAGACAAACAGAAGACTCAATTCCGCGTATATATTAAAAACGCGGGCCTGGACGGGTAATGAACTGCCTCAATAATATATTATGGATGGAAAAATGACGCATAACGGACTTGCCGCGCTTATTAGGCGCGGCGGAATTTACTATGATGTTCTGGGGAACAATCCCCATGAGATACTTGCCAATATTATCAATGAAGCTGATGTCCCCGTTTCATTGGATAGGGAGAAGCTGCTGGAAGCGGTTCTTGAACGCGAATGTCTTATGTCTACCGCTATAGGCGGGGGTATCGCTTTGCCGCATCCGCGGAATCCGCTTATTTCGGCGCCTGAAGAGCAGTTTGTATGCATTGCCTTCCCGCAAAATCCGCCGGATTGGAATAGCCTTGACGGCCAGAATGTCCATACGGTGTTTCTTATTGTTTCCGCGTCGGCAAAGCTGCATCTCCATATTCTTTCAGAGATCAACTACTTTTGCAGACAGGAAAAATTTTTCGAACTTTTAAAAAGACGTGTGTCGCAGGAAGAATTAGTCAGGATGATTGCTGAAATTGAAGAGACCTGGATATAATTGGGCGTATATATCTGTTAAAATATATTAAGGAGATCATAATGAATATTAAGGCATTGGAAAAAACAGCTCTGAGTATCCGGGCCCTTTCTATGGATGCTGTCCAGAAGGCAAATTCCGGGCACCCCGGTATTTGCTTGGGCGCCGCTGAACTGGGCGCTATTCTGTACGGCGAAATCCTCCGGCACGATCCCTCAGCGCCTAAATGGGCCGACCGCGACAGGTTTATCCTTTCGGCAGGCCACGGTTCCATGTTCCTCTACTCCCTGCTCTACCTCTCAGGTTACCCGGGGATCGGCATGGAGGATATCAAGACTTTCAGACAGGTTGGCTCGCACGCCGCCGGACACCCCGAGTACGGCCTTATCCCCGGCATTGAGGCGACAACCGGACCCTTAGGTCAGGGCTTTGCTATGGCGGTGGGTATGGCTATAGCCGAAACCATGCTGGCCGCCCGTTTTAACACGGATAAGCGGAAAATTATCGATCATTATACCTACGCCCTTGCCGGCGACGGCTGCCTGATGGAAGGCGTGTCCTCCGAGGCAAGTTCCCTCGCAGGACACCTCGGCCTGGGCAAGCTCATCGTCTTTTACGATTACAATAAGATCACCATAGACGGCAGTACGGACCTTGCCTTTACCGAGGATACGGCAAAACGCTACGAGGCTTACGGCTGGCAGGTACTGAAAGGTTCAATGTACGATTTTGAGAACCTTGCCCGTTTAGTTGCGGAGGCTAAGGCGGAGAAGTCCAGACCCAGCATCATCATCTTAACCTCGATTATAGGAAAAGGATCCCCGGGTAAACAGGGAACCGCGGATTCGCACGGCGCGGCCCTGGGTGTAGAGGAAGTTGCCGCCGCAAAGGCTGCTCTGGGTATTCCTGAAGATTTCTATGTCGCGCCGGAGGCCGCCGCGTATTTTAAAGAGAAACAGGCTGAATGGAAGAAGACAAGGGAAGCCTGGGAAGCTGAATTTAATGCCTGGTCCGCGGAAAATCCTGAGAAACGCACCGAATGGGATGTGTTCTACGCCGGAAAAGCCGCGCCCGCCCAGAATCCGGTTTTTGCCGCCGGAGATAAAATCGCCACAAGAAGCGCGGGTAACAAGGCGCTCGCCGCTGTTGCGGCGGCGAATCAGAACCTGGTTGGCGGTTCCGCGGACCTCAAGGGACCCAACGCGGTAGGCTTTTCCGGCGGCGTCTATTCCGCCGCGGACAGGAAGGGGCGCTACATACACTTTGGCATACGGGAATTTGCTATGGCCGCTCTTTCCAACGGCATACAGCTTCACGGAGGGCTGCGCGCGTTCTGTTCAACCTTTATGGTCTTCGGCGATTATCTTAGGCCCGCGCTCCGGCTTTCCGCGCTGATGAAACAGCCGGTGATCTATGTCCTTACCCACGATTCGATCTATGTAGGGGAAGACGGCCCGACCCATCAGCCGGTGGAGCATTTGGCTTCTTTCCGTGCCATGCCTGGTCTGAGGGTTCTGCGTCCCGGCGACGCGGAGGAAACAGCGGAAGCCTGGGCCATGGCTATGGAACGGCTCGAAGGGCCTACCGTGCTTGCCTTCACCCGCCAGAACCTTACGGTATATCCCAAAGAAGATCCCGACTGGAAGAACACCATACGGACCGGCGCGTATATCGTCAAAAAGGCCGCGGGCGGTAAGCCGGACATCGTGATCATCGCCGCCGGTTCCGAGGTAAGCCTCTCCCTGGAAGCCGCCTCAAAGACCGGCAGGAAGGTGCGGGTTGTTTCTATGATAAGCAGAGAACTCTTTGAGTCCCAGCCTGCCGCCATACAGGAGGCTGTTGTCCCGCAGGGTGTACGAGTGATCTGCTGTGAGGCCGGCGTCAAAACCGGCTGGGAGCGCTGGGCAAAACCGGAGGATATTTTCAGCATAGACCGCTTTGGCGAGTCCGGCCCCGCAAACAAGGCGGCCGAGGCGCTGGGCTTTACCGCCGCGGCCCTTACGGCATTAATTGAAGTTCGGTAACTGCTCAAGACTATGCGGGGAGAAAGGCGGTATTCCCAAAAACTGAAGTTTAGGGAATACTTAACATTATGAATAACCGCTTGTGCGTGAGCAGTTACGAATAGTTACATAAATTGTATATGTACCGTCAGGAACAATTTTGTTTGGAGAAGGGTCATGGGGTCTATATTATCGAAATTACGGGAAACAAAGGTAGAGAGCCGGACCGGCGCGGTTGAGCAGGGAATCGGTCAGAGCGCTTTGGATGAATTTGCGCGCTCCGGGGTAAAATTCGTATCTTCTCATCCTAAAATAGAAAATGTGTATTACCGGGCGGTGCATGATCTTATGAACTGCATTGTTCCTTCGGCGTCGGGAGGCCCCATGCTGATTGAGGGTGCGGTGTTTATCGGGAATTGGCTGGAAAGTACCGGAACGATCAGTACGGAACTGCTTTCCCGGTTCTGCCCGGAAGCGGCGCAGGCGACTTTTGAACTGTTTGCCGACTTTCAGCGGCCGGACGGCCTTATTCCCTATAAACTACTCGCATCCGGGCCAAGTTTCAGGCAGATTCAGATGGTAACACCTCTGGCCCGGAGCGTTTGGAACCATTACTGCCTGCATCGGGATAAAAAATTTCTGGAAAAGATGTACCATGCAATATGCCGCAATGATCAGTGGCTGGAAAAATACCGGAATACCCGAAATACCGGATGTGTAGAGGCTTTTTGTACCTTTGATACCGGCAACGACGCTTCTCCGCGGTTTTGGCATGTGCCGGATGTACCCTATATGGCCGACGCGTCCCGGTACGATCCGGATTCTCCTATTCTTCCCTTCCTGGCGCCGGATATGACGGCAAATGTCTACTGTCAGCGGATGTACCTTGGGCGTATGGCTGATGAACTGCACCAAAACGGCGCGTCCTGGGAAGACAAAGCCCGCCGGAGCCTTGAAAGCCTTATGCGCTGCTGTTATGACCAAACGGATCATTACTTCTACGACAGGGACCGGCATGACCGTTTTGTGCGGGTACAGAGCGATAACCTGATGCGGGTACTGGCCTGTGAAGTAGGAGATGACGCGATGTTTGAGGACGCCCTGCGGCGGTATCTGCTCAATACCAAGAAGTATTTTTGCCGGTATCCTATTACCACCATTGCTATGGACGATCCGGGCTTTAGCCAATCCTTTGAGTTTAATAGCTGGGCCGGGCAGGTGAGCTTTTTGACCCAGATACGGCTGCCCCACGCCTTTGAATACCACCACCGCTATGTGGAATTGACCTGGATTCTGCATCCGATTATTACCGCCTTGTCCCGGTTTAAAAAATTCTCAGGGAGTTTAAGCGCATGGCTCGGCCATGAAGGATATGGCGATAATTATACCCCCACCATGCTCTGCGTCCTCGATTATCTGGAGCGGATGAGCGGTATATTTCCGACGCCCCAGGGGGAGCTTTGGTTTACCGCCTTGATCCCCCGCGGTATTGACCACGGGGAAGTAGTAGCGGAAGAAACAGGATACAGCAGGATCGTGGATGGAGTCTGTTTTGAATTTGTCAATGAAGGGGAGGCTTCCTCGGTGTATAAGAACGGCGAACCCCTCTACCGGTTTCCTTATGGTATCCGGCTGGTAACAGACCGGACAGGGGCGTTCAGGGGCCTTATCGGAATGATCCCCCGGCGGATTCAGGGAATAATCGGGTATCAAAACAGAGATATTCCTTTTGCCGTATCGGGGAACGAAAGGCTGGAATACACCGGTACGGACTTCAACAGCACTGCAAATCCCGGAGTTATCCCGCCGAACTACGGCGTGTATGATACCATTACCCTGTAAGAGCCTGTCTAAAATCTCTTAATGAGAACGGCAATAAGCGCGATAACTACAATTTGCATGGAATTGTGGCGTTTACGCTCGCAGTTTTTCCACAATCTGCGCGCCTTGTCCAA
>JAISQR010000134.1 GCA_031274035.1 Treponema sp.
AAATATGCAAAAAATCCCGATCAATGGGCATGCTTTCGGAGTTTGCAAGGTATAAATATTCATATTTATGAATATTTATACTATTTTATGCGCGAAGCGCAACAAACTCCTAGGAAAAACTTCGATATAGTTACGCCGGTTTTCTCGAACGGGATGAAAATGAACGCACTGAAATTATTGACGGTGAAGCCGTCGTACCCGGAAGATGATTATAGCGCCGGTTTCGGCGTTGCCGCGCTGTATGGCCGGTCTTGGAACGGTCTTTGGAGGGTTCAAATAAATGCGTTTTAAGTATACACCGATTATCGGCTGGATTGTTATGGGTTTTTTCCTGACCGCCGGTATATTCTGTTATTTCATCTTTTATAATAAAAATTTGCTGCCTGAAGGAATGCGTCTAATACCAGCGTCGTTTGAAGAAGAGGAAGACGTAATTCTTGAAGAAATTACCCTGCCCCCCGAAAGCGGAAATCTGCCTGTTTCCTCATTCGGCGAGGTTTGGGCCTACCTTATGGAGGGAAGGGAATACGCCTTAAACCCCGGCCGTCCTATTTCGGACCTCGTTTATTTTAACGCCGAGGTGGATACCTACGGCAAACTTACCGCTCTGCCCGATCCGGGAAAATTAAGCTCGTTTAAAGGCCGCCTTCACCTTATCATCGCCTGTAACGGCCGTGCCCTTACACATTTTGCCATTGAAGAGGGCAGCAATGTCCGCAAACAGCTCATCAATGACATCATTGACGCAAGCCAGCCTTATCAAGGACTTCAAATTGATTTTGAGTACGTCCCGGCAAAGGACGGCGAGGCTTTCCTTTCGTTTTTAAAAGAACTCAGGCGCGATCTTAAGGGTAAGATGTTTACCGTTGCCCTTCCCGCCCGTTCAAGAACCATCGCTGACGATGTCTACGATTACAAAAAAATCGCGGGGATTGTCGATCGTATCCTTGTCATGGCCTATGACGAACACTGGTCTACAAGCGAGCCCGGCCCCATAGCCTCAATGGACTGGTGTCAACGGGTGGCTGCCTATTCCCTGCGGACCATAGGCAGCGAAAAACTTATAATGGGTCTTCCCTTTTATGGCCGAAGCTGGGGCAGCTTTAACGCGAATAGGGCCTACATGCACTCTTCTATAGAAAACCTAAAGAAGGAACAGAACATCACCCGGATAGACCGGGAAAAGGGCATACCCTATTTTAAGTACCAGACGCCCCTTGATATAGTTACATACTACGAAGACGGTTATTCTCTTTCGGCCCGTATGGAGATGTACCGTAACATGGGCGTCAAGTCTATCGGCTTTTGGGCCTTGAGTCAGGAAACACCTGAAATTTGGAATTTAATAAAAATCGAATAAAGATGAACCTTCCCCCGTCAAGGGCGGTTTTTTTACGAAAAATTAGTTGATTAGGTATGGTAAACAGAGCATTTGAAGGGTACTACCGGAATATTTACGGCAGCCGCTGGGAGGCTCTTAGGCAAAGCCTGTTTGAAACGCCGGAACCGTTTCTCTATGCCCAAGGGCTTCGGCTGCCCTACCCGCTTGACCGTTCTTCCGTGCTGGCGGCAATGGAACTCCGTCTGGACGGGCCCGGCCTTATTCTGGATGCCTGCGCCGCTCCGGGGGGCAAGAGCCTTGTTATCGCTTCACGTATGGGGGAAGGGCGCCGGCTCCTTGCCAATGAGTTGTCGAATGAGCGCCGGAGAAGGCTGATAACGGTACTGGATAGGCATCTAGGCGCCGGGAAGAGGGCGCTGGTACAGGTTTCGGGCTTTAACGCGGCCGCGCTTGCGGGCCGACAAAGCGAGCGCGGTCGTTTTGCGGCTATCCTGCTTGACGCACCTTGTTCCAGCGAACGTCATGTCATTCAGAGCGGAAAGCATCTTGCACAATGGACTGAAGCCCGTCCCCGGTCGCTTGCGGCGCGGCAGTGGGCGCTGCTATCCGCGGCCTTCTTACTGCTCAAGGATGGGGCTTCGCTGGTGTATGCCACATGCTCCCTTAACCCGCTGGAAAACGACGGAGTGGTTTCCCGCCTGCTTAAAAAATACCGGGGCGAAGCGGCCGTTGATCGGCTTGATTTTTCAGAGGGCGAAGCAACCGAATACGGCAGAATCATCCTGCCCGACACGGCAGGCGGTATGGGGCCCATGTATATAGCGCGTTTCATAAGGGAAGGCGCCCCTTAAAAAACAAGCTGATAGGCATTTTAACCGCCGCATCATCGAGCAGGCTGGGATCCTGTAGGGCGCGTCCTTGAAGAAACACGGTTTCTACCCAGGCGGGAATTGTTGATAATAATATCCCCGGAAGTAGCGCAGCGGAACAAGGTTCCGTCCCTGTTGAAGACAACTGAATTGTTATCCCCTTGAGTTCCCGGAAAATACTTCCGGATACAGTTACAGGCATTTAAACACTCCTCATTATCAACAATCGAAACCGTTCATGCTTGCTATCATATTCATAAATAAGTTATGGGTCAAGTTTTAGCCGCCGGTAATATCCCGCAACTCCCCAATTGACAAAAAAAATCATCTGGAATACAATATTTTTATATCGATAAAAAAATATCGAAAGGAGATTGGACACGGAAAATGAATATTCTGTTCTTCAAGTATGTTATAGAGATTGAACGGACGCGATCTATAACCAAAGCGGCTGAAAATCTCTATATGGCTCAACCTAATCTCAGCAAGGCTATTAAGGAATTGGAAGATACCTTTGGTTTTCCTATATTTGAACGGAATTCAAAGGGAGTTATCCCGACCAGGAAAGGCATGGAATTTCTGGTATATGCCCGAAATATTCTTGAACAGGTTGAAAGAATACGACGGCTTTCGGACAACGAGGCCGGAGAGCGGCGGCGTTTTAGCGTTTCCTTTCCGCGGTGTAGTTATATTGCGGCGGGATTTAACGCTTTTGCCCGTGAACTTGATTTTGAGAAAGGTATCAATATCAATATTCAGGAAACAAATTCCATGCAGGCAATAACAAATATTGTAGAAAACAAGTATAACCTGGGTATTATCCGTTATCAGACAGTCTATGAGAATTATTTTCTTGACTATTTAACCGATAAAAATATGAATTATGATCTGATATGGGAATTTGAATATCTTGCCCTTATGTCAAAAGACCATTGTCTGGCTAATGAAAGCAATCTTAATCTCAACAAGCTGCTTGAATATGTTGAAATCGTTCACGGCGATACCATTGTACCCTACCTGAACGCGGCTGACATGAGGCAGTACGCTCCTGATTCGGCGTATAAAAAAATCTATCTCTATGAACGGTGGAATCAGTTTGAACTATTAACTACCATTCCCTCTACATATATGTGGGTATCCCCTATTCCTGGCGAACTGCTCTCGCGTTACAACCTGATACAACGAAAATGCTTATACGCCAATAACCGGTATAAGGATATATTGGTGTATCCCAGGGGATATTCCTTTTCGGCGCTGGATAAAAAATTTATTGATAAACTATATGAGGCAAAAAATGAAGTTTCTTTTCAGGAATACTACTGAGCCGGTTTCAAAACCTGACATTCAGGGACGGCTTCCGCCAAAAATATTCCAAATACATCATATCTTTATTAATATGCCTGTCATATATAAGAATACCCGCTTATAAGGCAGATTTGAAGGCGCAGAGGATTAAAGGCGGTTTGACTAGGAGCCTGTGGGACTTTGCAAGGTATAATGCGAACCGGATGTTCGATTATACCATTTTATGCGCGAAGCGCAACAAACTTCCAGGGCGGGCTATATATATAAGCGAATGATACTATTCCAAATTTATATTTCTCACGATTTTTTCTATTTGATATATTTTTATTGAAAGTATTGAAAATAAATAACAGCGTTAATGTTGCTGAGGACTGAAATCCGCCGTATTTGTCTTTTTCATTGTGCAAACGCGGCAAAAGGGAAGAAGATTATGGTCAAAGAAAAGGAACTTGAAACGGTCAGGGATTTGGAAAGCCTTGAAAGAGCTCTTGCGCGGATACGGGCGGCCCAAAGAATCTATGCCGGATTTACCCAGGAGCAGGTAGATAAAATATTTTTTGCCGCGGCCAGGGCCGCCGATATGGCCCGGATTCCTCTGGCAAAAATGGCGGCGGAAGAAACCGGTATGGGCGTTGTGGAAGATAAAGTTATTAAGAACCATTATGCGGCGGAGTATATTTACAATGCCTATAAGAATACCAAAACCTGCGGTATTATTGAAGAAGACCCCGCCTATGGTTACAGGAGAATAGCCGAACCAATTGGGCTTGCAGCCGCGGTTATTCCCACGACTAATCCCACCTCAACGGCGATCTTCAAAGCGCTCATCTGTCTTAAAACCCGTAACGGCATTATCATATCGCCCCATCCCCGTGCAAAGGGATGTACCAATACGGCGGCCGGGATAATCCTTGATGCCGCGGCGGCAGCCGGCGCTCCGGCGGGGATCATCGGCTGGATAGACGAGCCAAGCCTGGACCTTACCAATCTGGTGATGAAAGAAGCGGACATTATTTTGGCTACCGGCGGCCCTGGAATGGTAAAGGCTGCCTATTCCTCGGGCAAACCGGCAATCGGCGTCGGTTCGGGAAATGTACCGGCGGTAATAGACGAAAGCGCGGATATAAAACTTGCGGTCAACAGCATTATCCATTCAAAGACTTTTGACAATGGTATGATCTGTGCTTCTGAACAGTCGGTGATCGTTTTGGATACAATATACGAAGATGTAAAAAAGGAATTTCTCTACCGCGGTTCTTATTTCCTCAATCCTGAAGAAATCGAAAAGGTACGGCATACCATAATTGTAAACGGCGCGCTTAACGCAAAAATAGTCGGGCAACCGGCCCGTACTATTGCTTCTCTTGCGGGTATTTCCGTACCGGAGACGGTAAAATTACTTATCGGAGAGGTAGAAAGCACGGAACTTTCAGAGGAATTCGCACACGAAAAACTGTCCCCCGTTCTGGCTATGTACCATGCAAAAAATTTTGAAGATGCAATGAATAAAGCCGAACCTCTTATTATCGAAGGCGGTTACGGACATACGGCTTCGGTATATCTTAACGCAACAACCGAACGGAAAAAACTTAATGCCTTTGCGGCGCGGATGAAAACCTGCCGTATTGTTGTAAATACTCCCTCATCCCACGGCGGTATAGGGGATCTCTACAATTTCAAACTAGCCCCGTCTCTTACCCTGGGCTGCGGTTCCTGGGGAGGAAATTCAGTTTCAGAAAATGTTGGGGTAAAACATCTTATCAATATTAAAACTGTCGTAGAGAGGAGAGAAAACATGCTGTGGTTCCGCGCCCCTGAAAAAATATACTTAAAGAAAGGGTGTCTGCCTGTTGCCCTTGATGAACTTAAAACGGAAATGGGCAAACAGCGGGCTTTTATTGTTACCGATACTTTTCTCTATCAGAATGGTTACACAAAAGCGGTAACGGATAAACTGGATGAATTGGGTATTGTCCACGAGACCTTCTTTAATGTCGAACCCGATCCGACCCTTGCCTGCGCCAAGGAAGGGGCCGCATTGATAAGCGCCTTTAAACCCGATGTGATCATCGCATTAGGCGGCGGATCAGCTATGGACGCGGGGAAGATTATGTGGGTTTTATACGAACACCCCAAGGCGGATTTTATAGACATGGCCATGCGTTTTGCCGATATACGCAAACGGGTTTATACTTTTCCAAAAATGGGGGAAAAGGCCTATTTTATCGCAGTCCCTACTTCCGCCGGAACAGGAAGCGAAGTAACGCCCTTTGCGGTTATTACCGATGAAAAAAACGGCATGAAATATCCTCTGGCGGATTATGAACTTCTTCCTGATATGGCCATAGTAGACGCCGATTTAATGATGAACGCGCCAAAGGCTCTTACCAGCGCCTCCGGGATCGATGCTATGACTCACGCACTGGAAGCCTATGCCTCGGTAATGGCTACCGACTACACCGACGCTCTTGCATTGCAGGCGCTTAAAATAATTTTTGCCTATCTTCCCACGGCTTACAACAACGGGCCGCGAGATCCTGTATCCCGTGAAAAGATGGCTAACGCGGCAAGCATTGCGGGTATGGCATTTGCAAACGCCTTTCTTGGCGTTTGTCATTCTATGGCTCACAAACTCGGTGCGTTTCATCATTTGCCCCACGGTATTGCCAACGCACTTATGATCGATGAGGTAATACGGTTTAATGCCGAGGAATCTCCGGCAAAAATGGGAACGTTCCCCCAGTATGATCATCCCCATACCCTGGCAAGATACGGGGAAATTGCGGATTATCTGGGAATTCACGGAAAAGACAATATCGAAAAACTTGAAAAACTTATTGATTCGATTGACTGTTTGAAAGAACAAGTGGGCATTAAAAAGACCATTCAGGACTATGGGGTTGAAGAAAGTTATTTCCTTGAAAAACTTGACGAAATGAGCGAACAGGCTTTTGACGATCAGTGTACCGGTTCAAACCCCCGGTATCCATTGATCAAGGAAATAAAACAAATGTATCTTAACGCATTTTATGGAAAAAGGGGAACATACAATGATGGAGTATAAATTGGATAAAATTTTAGCTGAACGGCCGTTAAAAACCATTTATCTTGACGGGAATAAAGTTATCAAACTTATGGGGAAGGAATATCCCGCTTCCGATGTACTTTCCGAAGCATTAAACCTGGCCGCGGTAGGCGAGACAAAACTCAAAGTACCAAAATTAATTGAGGTAACTCAGATAGACGGAAAATGGGCTATCGTATGGGAATATGTAAAAGGAATTACCCTGGCAGAACTTATGAAAAATGATCCCGGACATTTCGATCAATATTTTGAGCAGTTTGTAGATATTCAGCTTGAAATGCACCAGTACACCGCTACCCGCCTGCCTTTGCTGTTGGATAAAATGCACAGGAAACTATTTGCATCGGGTCTTGATGCTACGGTCCGCTATGAATTAAGAACCCGTCTTGACAGCCTGCCCAGGCATACAAAACTCTGTCATGGGGATTATAACCCCAGTAATATTATTATAACCGCGGAAAAAGAAGCATATATTATTGACTGGTCCCACGCCACCCAAGGCAATGCCAGCGCCGATGCCGCGCAAACATACATACTTTTCTATATTTCAAAAAAGACAGATATCGCGGAGAAATATCTATCCTCTTTCTGTAAAAAGAGTGATACTGCAAGACAGTATGTAGATAAATGGATATCTATTGTTGCAGCTTCGCAAATAGCAAAGGTAAAACCTGAAGAAAAAGATATTTTACTTCAGTGGGCAAATGTTGTGGAATACGAATAAGTGTTTTATTATGAACGAATACTTAACCCTTAAAACAGCAAATTGCCGTAATTGCTATAAATGTATACGCCATTGCCCGGTTAAATCCATACGTTTCGACGATAACCATGCCCATATTATTGCTGAAGAGTGTATACTCTGCGGCAATTGTTTTGTCATTTGTCCGCAGAATGCCAAAGAGGTCCGCAATGATGTTGAAAAGGCGCAAGCATTATTAAAGGAAGGGGCGGAAGTATATGTAAGTTTGGCGCCTTCCTTTACCGCAAATTATACCGATGAAAAAAGCGGACGTTCCCTTACTATCGGCGCGCTGGAGAAGGCTTTAAAGAAATTAGGGTTTACCGGTATTGAGGAGACAGCCGTCGGCGCCACCATTGTAAAACAACAGTATGACGCTTTGGTAAACGCGGGAAAACTGGATGTAATTATCAGTTCCTGCTGCCACACGGTAAATCAACTTGTTCAGAAATATTACCCCGATGTATTGCCTTTTCTTGCCCGCGTCCTCTCTCCTATGCAGGCTCATTGCATGGACCTAAAACGCCGTCATCCCGGAGCAAAAACCGTATTCATAGGCCCCTGTATTTCCAAGAAAGCGGAGGCGGAAACCTATACAGGATTTGCCGATTGTGTGCTTACCTTTGAAGAACTTTCCCAATGGCTTTTAACTGAAAATATTCCGTTAACATTGCTGGAAGAAGAAAAGAACAATAAAAGCCTTGCCCGTTTTTTTCCCGTTTCAGGCGGAATACTGCGTACCATGAAGAAAGCAAATAAACATTATACCTATTTGACTATCGATGGTATCGAAAACTGTATCAGGGCTGTTGAGGATGTGGCAAAGGGAAAATTGTGTAAATGCTTCATTGAAATGTCGGCCTGCACCGGCAGTTGTACCGGCGGTCCTGTTATGGATCGGGGGGAGAAGCAGCGCAGCGAAAAGAATTATTATCCTGTGCGTGATTATATCGCCGTTTCATCCTATGCAGGAGAAGATGACTTTGCCGTAAATGACTATCCGGGTGAAGCCCTGAATAAAACCATAAACTCCCTTTTGACACGCAAGGTACACCTTGGAGAAAATTCAATTTCCGAGGTATTACGGAAAATAGGAAAAACCAGTATTGAGCATGAGTTAAATTGCGGTACTTGCGGATACAATACCTGCCGCGAAAAGGCCCAGGCGGTACTGGAAGGTAAGGCGCATGTTTTTATGTGTCTTCCGTATCTGCTGGAAAAAGCCGAATCTTTTTCGGATGATATTATTAAAAATACTCCCAATGGGATCATTGTCCTGAACGAGAATCTTGAAGTTCACCAAATAAACTCTGCGGCTTGTAAACTTCTTAATATAAGTCAATCGGCTATACTTGGCGATCAGGTGATTCGTATTCTTGATCCAGACCCCTTTATCAAGGCGGTTCAGGAAGAAAAAAATACCTATAACAAACGTGTCTATCTTGCAGATTATGAGAAATATGTTGATGAAACAGTCATCTATGACAGGAGCTACCACATTGTTATTTGTATTATGAGGGATGTTACCGAGGAGACGCGCCAAAGAGAAATGAAAGAAACCTTTAACCGAAAAACCATAGAAATTACCGACAAGGTGATAGAAAAACAGATGAGGGCGGTTCAGGAAATTGCTTCTCTTCTGGGGGAAACAACGGCGGAAACAAAGATTGCCCTTACCAAATTGAAGGAAAGCCTAACCGATGAATAATTTTTGTACCGACGCGGGTTTTGTAAGTCTTAACAAAAAAGGAGAACAGATCTGCGGGGATCATGTTGAAATAATTCCCGGTGATAATCTTACCATAGCGGTACTTGCTGACGGTCTTGGCAGCGGTGTTAAAGCGAATATACTATCCACATTAACAGCGAAGATCATTTCTACCATGATGGCCAATTCCCTGACCATAGAGGACTGTGTCTCCGCTATCGCCGCTACCTTGCCTATCTGCAAGGTAAGGCAGATTGCCTATTCCACCTTTACCATAATCTGTATAAAAAACAATTTAGATGCGGAAATTATTCAATATGATAATCCGCAGGTAATTCTTTTGAGGGACGGGAAGAATTATCAATATTCCAATACATCGGAAATTATGGAAAATAAGATCATCTACAAGAGCCGGCTTAAACTGCACGAAGATGACACCTTTATCGCAATTAGCGATGGGGTAGTTCATGCCGGAATCGGCAATGTTCTCAATTTCGGCTGGCAAAGGGATAATATCGTTCGATTTATGGAAGATGTATACGAAAAAGATCTAACCGCAAAAACCCTTTGTTCGATTCTGCTTAATAAATGCTATTCCCTCTACGGAGGAGAACCCGGCGATGATACGACTGTCTGCACTTTAAAGATACGTCAGCGGCAGCCGGTTAATCTGCTCATCGGTCCTCCCTCCGATCCTCAAGATGTAAAAAAAATGATGGTTCTCTTTTTTTCAAAAGAAGGAAAACATATAGTTTGCGGCGGCACTACTTCGGATTTAGCGGCCCGGCATCTTGGTAAAACTTTGATAACCGGCTTCCCCCGTTATGTTGACGCTCAAATACCTCCTACCGCCGCAATAGAAGGAGTGGATCTGGTTACAGAAGGCGTTATCACCATAAACAGAGTTTTGGAATATGCCAGGGATTATGTCCTTAATAATGAAAACTATGCTCACTGGAATTACGGAAAGGACGGGGCGTCCCAAATAGCCCGCCTCCTTTTTAAAGAGGCCACGGATATTAATTTTTATGTAGGAAAGGCAATCAATCCTGCCCATCAAAACCCGGACCTTCCCATCGGTTTCAGTATCAAGATGCGTTTGATTGATGAATTGGCGTCTTGTCTTAAACAAATGGGAAAGCAAATTAAAGTAAGTTATTTTTAGGAGAGTATTATATGGGTATACAATTTAGTTATGAAGCTGTTGATGGAATTGTGGAAGAATTGGGAGGGAAACCAAGTTCAATTATTGCAATCCTCCAGAAAATTCAGGAACTTTACCGTTATCTGCCGCCTCAAGTATTTCCTCATTTAGCAAAAAAATTTGGGGTAAGCGAGGCCCGTATCTACAGCGTGGCAACCTTTTATGAAAATTTTTCTTTGGAGCCTAAAGGAGAATATATCATAAAAATTTGCGATGGTACTGCCTGTCATGTAAGGAAATCTATCCCTATACTGAACAAACTCCGTGAAGTATTAGGGCTTTCGGAAAAAAAAATAACCACCGACGATCTAGGGTTTACCGTGGAAACCGTTTCATGTCTGGGGGCCTGCGGTCTTGCACCGGTTATGACAGTGAACGATACAGTCCATCCTGCCATGACTCCCGTGAAAGCGGAAACCCTGCTCGCGGAACTTCAGGCCGAAAGAAATACACACTAAGAACGGGGTAGTTTCAAAACTCGGCTGATTTTGAAACCACCCCGAATTAAAGAGAGGAAATATGTTGACGGATAGAAGCTCTTTACGGAAAGTTAGAGCGGCGTATGAAACAGCGCTCAATGCGGAGAAAAAAAAGATACTTGTTTGCGCCGGGACAGGGTGCGTTTCGTCAGGATCGATGGCCATTTACGAAGAACTTATTTCATTGATGAATAAACAAAACATAGTCTGTTCTGTAGAACTCCGCCTGGAATCTGAATCGGACAATGAAACGGTAAATTTACACCCGGCTGTAAATCCTATCGGAGTAAAACGGAGCGGCTGTCACGGCTTTTGTGAAATGGGTCCGCTTATTTTGATTGAACCCGAAGGGTTTCTTTATACCAAGGTACAACTTGCGGATTGTAAAGAAATAATCGAACAAACAATATGTAAAGGGATCGCTGTAGAAAGACTCTCCTACCGTAAAAATGGGAACACGTATCCTAAAAGAAATGAAATTCCGTTTTATGGCAAGCAAACCCGCCTGGTGCTGGAACATTGCGGACAGATAGACGCAACTTCAATCCGGGAATACTTTGCCGTAGGGGGCTATCAGGCTTTTGAAAAAGCCCTCTTTGATATGAGCGCCGGCCAGATTATCGATGAAATCTCCGAATCAAACCTCCGCGGACGGGGAGGCGGAGGTTTCCCGGCAGGGCGTAAATGGTCCCAGGTTAAGCGGCAGACGGAAGGGCAAAAGTATATTGTTTGTAACGGAGACGAAGGGGATCCCGGCGCGTTCATGGACAGAAGCGTTATGGAGGGAGACCCCCACCGTATGATAGAAGGTATGCTTATCGGAGCCTTGGCCTGCGGCGTTTCCGAGGGATATATCTATGTCCGCGCCGAATATCCCCTGGCAGTAAGCCGGTTAATGACTGCTATTGAACAGGCAAAGGAATACGGTCTTATCGGAGAACGTATACTGGGGACAGCTTTCAGTTTTGATCTGCATATTAACCGCGGAGCAGGAGCCTTTGTATGCGGCGAGGGCAGCGCCCTTACCGCATCTATTGAAGGAAAACGGGGAATGCCCAGAGTTAAGCCTCCCCGTACCGTTGAACAGGGACTTTTTGAAAAACCGACGGTACTTAACAACGTAGAAACATTTGCCAATGTACCCCTCATTATAAACCGCGGTGCGGCGTGGTATAAATCTATAGGCCCCGCTAACAGCCCTGGTACAAAAGCCTTTGCCCTTACCGGTAATATTGAAAACACCGGCCTTATTGAAGTGCCTATGGGAACAACCCTACGGGAAATTATCTTTGATGTGGGCGGCGGCATGAAGGGAAACGGAGAATTTAAGGCCGTTCAGATCGGCGGTCCATCGGGGGGCTGCCTTACCGCCGAACATCTGGATCTTCCGGTGGATTTTGATTCACTTAAAAAGGTTGGCGCCATGATAGGATCCGGCGGACTTGTGGTTATGGACGATCAAACCTGCATGGTGGAAATAGCCCGCTTCTTTATGAACTTTACCCAAAATGAGTCCTGCGGAAAATGCGTTCCCTGCCGCGAAGGTACTAAACGGATGCTCGCCATCCTTGAACGTATCGTTGCGGGTGAAGGCAGGGAAGAGGATATAGATCTGCTCCTGGAGTTGGCGGATACTATTTCTGAAACAGCCCTGTGCGGTCTCGGAAAGACCGCCCCGTTTCCGGTTGTAAGTACCATTAGAAGTTTCCGCGGCGAATATGAAGCTCACATACATGAAAAACACTGCCCCGCGGGAAGCTGCCGGAAGTTAAAGCGCATTTATATAAAAGCGGAAAAGTGCAAGGGGTGTTCCAAATGTTCCCGCGTCTGCCCGGTAGGTGCAATCAGCGGTAAGATAAAAGAACCCTTTGCAATAGATACGGCCAAGTGTATTAAATGCGAAGCCTGCATTGAAGCATGTCCCTTTAAGGCGATAGCAGGTTAAGAATTGTAAAAATTCCAGAGCCCGCTAAGAACCAGGTTCGCGGGGGAGCTTTAGGGCGAGGTAGTTTATTTTAAGGATTTCTATAATGATGAAAGAGTATATGATAATTGACGGAATTCCGATTGAAATACAGGAAGAAAAAAACATCCTTGAACTGATCCGTAAGGCAGGGATAGATATTCCAACCTTCTGCTATCATTCGGAACTTTCAATTTACGGCGCCTGCCGGATGTGTATGGTAGAGACTGAAAAAGGCGGCCTTGAAGCCGCCTGCTCAACGCCGCCCCGGGCAGGAACGCAGATTAAAACAAATACGGATAAGCTGCGTAAGTACCGCAGGATGATTTTGGAATTGCTCCTGGCAAACCATTGCCGGGATTGCACCACCTGCGGAAATAACGGAAGCTGCAAACTTCAGGACCTGGCGAAACGTTTCAATATTCAGAACGTCCGCTTCCCCAATACCGCTGAAAACCCGGACATTGACGATTCTTCACTCTGTATAACCCGCGATCAGAATAAGTGTATTCTCTGCGGCGATTGCGTCAGAATGTGCAACGAGGTGCAGGCTGTGGGGGCCATTGATTTTGCCCACCGGGGATCAAACATGAAGGTAAGCGCCCTGTTCGGCAGAAAGATAGCCGAATCCTCCTGTGTGGGCTGCGGCCAATGCGCGGCGGTTTGTCCTACAGGCGCTATTGTGGTAAAGAATGATACCGCTAAGGTCTGGAAGGCTCTGGACGACAAACGCATAAAGGTAAGCTGTCAAATCGCTCCGGCGGTTCGGGTTGCGGTGGGGCGGGAATTCGGCTTAATCTCAAATAAAGGTTCGGAGGGTAATGATATAGGTCTTATTATCGCCGCGCTCAGACGTTTAGGTTTTGATGAAATATACGATACCGCCACCGGAGCTGACCTTACGGTGCTTGAGGAAGCCAACGAATTAATCAAGCGTCTTGAAGATCGGAAAGAAGAGAATCCTTCCAGATCGAGTGCAGGGATGCCCCTCTTTACTTCATGCTGCCCTGCCTGGGTTCAATTTGTGGAGAAACAGTATCCCGAATTATTACCCAGTCTTTCAAGCGCCCGTTCTCCTATGCAGATGTTTGCATCGGTTATTAAAGAGGAAGTAAGCCTAAGTTCAAGCCGTACCCATGTGCATATAGCTATCATGCCCTGTACCGCTAAAAAGTTTGAGGCTGCCAGGGATGAATTTAAAATTAATGGAATACCCCAGGTTGATTATGTGATTACCACCCAGGAATTAATCCGTATGATAAAAGAATCGGGGATACTCTTTTCTGAATTAAGCCCTGAATCGGTAGATATGCCCTTTGGAACCATCACCGGCGCGGGGTTGATTTTCGGGGTTACCGGCGGTGTAACCGAAGCGGTAATACGGAGGATCTCCGGGGATAAATCCTCAACGGCGCTTATGGCCTTGAGTTTTCAGGGGTTTCGGGGCATGGATGGGATCAAAACCGCAAAGATTATGGCGGGTGAACGGGAACTCAGCATTGCCGTTGTAAGCGGCCTTAAAAACGCGGCCGGTATTATTGAAGGCATTAAAAGCGGACAGAGCGAATACCGCTTTGATTTTGTTGAAGTAATGGCCTGTCCCGGAGGCTGTGTCAGCGGTGCGGGTCAACCCCAGGCGCTGCCGACGGTTAAAGAAGAACGGGGAAAAGGTCTCTATTCGGCAGATAAACTCTGCGCTATCAAACGGTCTGAAGAGAATCCCCTTATGATGAATCTATACAACGGCCTGCTCAAAGGGCGGGTCCACGAATTATTGCATGTTAAATACGGCCGCGATAAGGAGAAAATCCATGCTTGAGTTATGTGTATGTATCGGCAGTTCATGCCATATTAAAGGATCCTATAATGTCATTCAAACTTTCCAGCAGCTTATCGAGGAAGAAGCCCTCCATGATAAGATTACCTTCAAATCCAGCTTTTGCCAAAAGCAATGTCAGCATCCGGGTGTGGCGGTTTCAGTGGACGGAATCATCCATCAGGTAAGTACGGAAAAGGCAAAGGAATTTTTTATTACCCAAGTGATAACAAAGGTATAGGGCGGGTCATTCCCAAAAACTGAAGTTTGGGGAAGGTCTTGGGTATCCTCTATGCGCATAATCCGTTAAAAAGTAAAATTTTTTAACGGATACCTGTTAATTTTCCTAAGTTATGCTATAATTGCAGCATAAGACAAGGAGCGCTTATGAAAAACTTTAAAATATCCGCGGCTCCTTCGGTGCGAAGGCTGCCTTCATATATGCACATAATCCGTAATTTGCAGCGCGAAGGGAAAGAGTATATTTCAGGGTCCGTTATAGCCCATGAATTAAGCCTGGATTCTATTCAGGTACGCAAGGACCTCTCTATAACCGGCATAATAGGCAGGCCGAAGAAGGGCTATCCTGTAAATACTCTCATAGATGCCATAGAACATTTCCTGGGCTGGGATTCTCTTCAGGACGCCGTATTGATAGGTGTAGGGAATCTGGGGTCTGCGCTGCTTGGGTATTCGGAATTTCAATTTCATGGGCTTAATATCATGGCTGCTTTTGATACCAATCCAAAAAAGATCGGCTCTACCATTCATGGACTTAGAATAATGAATGCCAATACTATGGATATTCAAATTCGTAATTTTGGAGTCAGAATAGCAATTTTGACAGTGCCGTCCGATAATGCCCAGGAAGCCGCGGATATATTGGTTAATGCGGGGATCGAAGGTATCTGGAATTTTACCAATGTAAAACTTAAAGTCCCGGATACTGTCGTAGTGCAAAGAGAGGACCTTTCGTCAGGTTATGCTATGCTTTCGGTCAAACTAAATGTAAAGCGGCGGGACAGAGAAGCAAAGCCGGAGCAGCCCTGCGTTGCAAGCATGACTTGAAAGAATTATACCTATGATATATAATAGGCAGGGTCTGTAAAGTCCTTATGTTCAGATAAAGAATGAAAATTGCGGCCCTGTGCCGAAGGGTCGCGGCAGGCGGGGTTCGTCATTACGCAGCGTGAACAGAAGGGGCTGATAGGAGTTTGTTGCGCATCGCGCATAAAATGGTATAAATATTCATAAATATGAATATTTATACCTTGCAAACTCCTATCAGCATGCCCGTTTTGGGCCTTCCGCCCAGCAGCCAGTTTCTGCCTTAGCTCTTCGCCGTCTGTCCAGGGCTTTGAAAATAATTCCCCTTAGGGACTGTTCTGAGAGGCTTGTGTTTTAGAAAGATTATATGATCTTGACAATATTATAGAGATAATGGCATAATCAATTATATTTGTAAATATGAAATTATTAAGGGGGGAGTAAATGACTACTACTGTACGTTATTTATCTATTTTTCTTTTCTTATTCATAATTTCACCAATGCTCATGGCACAGACCGGTACCCGTTATGCACTCGTTATCGGAAATACAGACTATCAGCGTATTGAAAAATTGAGAAATCCTGTAAACGATGCCCAGGATGTAGCAAATGCGTTAAAAACGCTTGGTTATCAAGTTGATCTTAAATTAAACATCAATAGGTACGAAATGATTGATGCTGTAGATGCTTATATTGGGAAGCTTGCAGCCAATACCAATAACGAAGGATTTTTCTGGTTTGCGGGACATGGTTTTCAGATACGCGGAGAAAATTACCTCTTGCCAATTGATGTAACGGTAGAAAGCGAACGCCGTGTAGAATCGGATTCTTATTCTCTTAATGATTTACTTAATTCGCTTAGAGGCGCCCGTAACAAAGTAAATGTTGTTATTCTTGATGCCTGCCGGAATAATCCTTTTCCATCTTCATTTCGCGGCGCTGCCCTGCGCGGGCTTGCTGTTGTAAATGATATACCTAAAGACCTGTTCATTATGTTTTCTACCGCGCCTGGTGATGTTGCCGCTGACAGCGCGGGCGGAAAACGGAACAGTCCTTTTGCGGAAGCGTTTCTGAAGAATATGAATTCCACAGAAGCGCTTCCCCTGATGGCAGCGGATATTATGAAAGATACGGCATCACTCACCGCGGGCAAACAGCAGCCATTTTATCGCGGTAGTATCGTAAGCGATAAATATTATTCATTAAAGAAAAACACCGCGGGCAATATCACGTCAGTTGCACCTGTTCCGCAAATAGATCAGCGTATTGCGCTGGATTCCGCCGCAATGCGGGAACAGTTCAATGGCGACTGGATTGGTGATGATATAAGGATACAAATTAGCGGTGATAATATTATACAGTATTTTATGGACGAAGATAATACGTGGTATCCTGTCATACCTGAAAAAGAGTATTATCTCTATGATAGAAATAATTTAATATATATTTGGTTAAACAAAGGCGGTGTTTGGTCGGAGACTCAGGTTTTTAGTCTTTCAGCGGTTTATAGGGACGCTTTGAATCTTGTATGGCAGAGACATGTTAATAACATGCGTAATAACGAGGATAATGATGTATGGAATGCCAGATACAAACAAACTTTATTCCGATCAAAAAATTTTGATGCTTCAATTGCCAAACGAGTAACTTCCCGTAATAATCAAACAATAGATCCGCAATTCAAAGGTATGTGGATTGGTGAAATTACTATACGGGACGAGAATGGAGAGGCAGGCGGAAAAGCAAGTATAAAGATTGATATTTCAAATAATAAAATCACGCAGTATTTTAAAGACAATAACAACAATTGGTATATGGTTACACCCGCTACAGATAATTACGAGTTTGATAGAAACAATATAATATATAGTTGGGTAAATAAAGGCGGTGTTTGGTCAGAAACTCAGGCGTATAGTCTTTCAATCGTTAATAATAAAACACTTAATATAGTTTGGCTGCGTCATGTAAATAACTACCGTGAAGATTCAATTAATAATATCTGGAATTTGACCGGTGAAGGCCAGTTGATAAAACAGTAAAAATTTAGTATAGGCTAGGTACTAGTACATAGTCAGCAATATAACTGTGAGTGATTTGGAAAGAGATTTTTACCACGGACCACACGGACGGCACAGACCATTGCTTCGATAACCTATCCTGAATCTACAGCAATCCCCGTAATTTGCGGGTTTAGGGTAGAAGAAGCTACGATTTTAGACGAAAAGTCAGTGAGGTGAGTGGTTAAATTTTCTTTTGTATGCACTTTGCTTATCCACAGTTTCATTATTGACTGCATACTAGCAGTTTGTTGCGCTTCGCGCATAAAATGGTATAAAAATCTACAATCGGACACGAAGTGTCCGCGGCTCCTAACTGCTCTTTGTAACGTACTATGCAAGCAGGGGGCGGGATGCGCCCCCTCCGCACTATTCCCAGCCGCCCGATGATCCGCTTACCGAACTGTCCAGCGTAACCCCTGTACCGGCGGTGGTATCGCGCTTACCGCCGTTTATAACGTATACCGCATGACCGTAACTGTTGCCGTTGGCAGCGGTGTTTTTTAACAAGGAAGATGCATTTGACCCGTAAATAGTACCGCCCTGCTTGGTAAATGTACCACTGGTTACTGCCACCCCGCCGCCGGAGGCGGAGGAATTGCCGCTTATCGTACCGCCGCTCATGGTAAAGGCGCCGAGGTATACATACACTCCGCCGCCGAAGGAGGAGGAGGCAGTATTGCCGCTGATCGTACCGCCGCTCATGGTAAATGTGCCGCCGGATGATACATATACCCCGCCGCCCTTCCCTACGGAGGCGGAGGATGCAGTATTGCCGCTGATGGTTCCGCCGCTCATGGTAAACGTGCCGCCGGATACAAACACCCCGCCGCCTCCTCCGCCGCCGGAGGATGCAGTATTGCCGCTGATCGTACCGCCGCTCATGGTAAACGTGCCGCCGGATACAAACACCCCGCCGCCGTAGGAGGAGGAGGTATTGCCGCTCACCTTTGAGCCGGCATTCATCACCAGCATGCCGCCGTTGTCCACCCAAACCAGCGCATCCGCATTGCCGTTCCTCCCCTGCAAGGTAAGGTTATTGTCCAGCGTCAGCGTTACCCCGCTGTCCACGGTTAAAGAGGGGCCCGGTTGAACTAAATAGACCGTCCGTTCAGTTGAGCCGCCAGCAAGGGTTATATTCACATTCTTACCGTTGTAGGAAAGCATCTTTGGAGCGATGCTGGCGTTGGCGCTTAACGTAATGGTATAATTGCCGCCGTCCGCCGCGTTGTTGCTGATCCATATTAATGAGTCGGCAAGCGATAAATTACTGGGCATGGTGCTGTCCCCCGATCCATCCGATCCATCAGAGTGAAACAGGTCCTTGCACCCCGCGAACAGCAGCAGCCCAAAACAGAAAAGCGCCGCTATACGCGCCGAATTTTGTTTTGTATGTTTCATGCTCTAACCTTCTTTAAAAATGTACGGTATACGACACCCGTACCGCGTCTCCGCCCCGGTATCCCGGAACAAGGGCTATATCCACCCCGTCCATAAACCCGGCGGACACACGCTTTTTGTTGTATATATTTGGACGGATAAAGCTGTACGCAACCGTAGCCGCCAGCGCGGTAAGCCCAAACGCGCCCGGCACGCCCGCAAGGCCGTCATCGTAGGAAAGCGACAGTTCCCATGCCAGCAGCCCCGCAAAGGCGGCATAGCCGCCCGCAAGCGTTAAGCCGCCTTTCGTATCTTTCTGCATAAAAGAACCAAGCCCAAAGGCCAAATTCAAAAAACCATACCCCCAAACGCCTATTCCGCCCTTTTTTACCGTAGTTGCCGCCGGCCTGCTCGTATTTGGCGGCAACTGTGCAGGCGGTGCGGGTGCGGCAGGTGTGTTCCGCCTTTCATCTGCCCGTGCTGATTCGGATATGCCTAATAATCCTGCCAACCGTGAGTCCAGTTGCAGATCATATGATTTTGGAAAAACTAATTGGGCTGTTTCAACATTCGTTGCCCTTATAATTATTCTATAATTATTATTTCCAATTCTCTGCAATGATCCATAAATTAATGTATTTACACCGGCCCTTTGACCAATCCTTTGCGCTGTTTCATCGCTGACTTCGCCGGACAATGAATAATTTAATTCACTTTGAAGAATTTCAAGCCGCCTGCGTTCAAATATTGGACGTATTCCTTTTTCCCATAATTTTTCAGTCATTGTGTCTATAAAATACTCCATTAAAATACGTCTGTCTGTTTCAAATGCAATTACAGCAACACCCCGCTCCCTTTGAATATTGTTCATTAGACCGTTTGCATAATCGTTAATTGCGGAATCCAGTGTCATTAAATTTTGCGAAAACATTGGTGTAAGTACAAAAGAAAACAATGCAATAAAAACAACCTTTTTCATATTTTCTCCTAAATTCTTTAACAACTCTGCATACACCACTATTTTAATAACCTTAATTAAAATAGGTAAACCCCCGGTAAAGCCGGGGGTATTTGACTTTGAATACTTTTTCATAAGAAAATATTCAAAAAGATATTAATCTTTCGGCTCGGCAAACTGATTAAAGTTAAGAGTTTTTGACGCGGTGTCAAAATTGAATTTTTTTACACCGCTAGACATATTTTCCGGTATTGGCTGCCCTGCCGAATAAAAATACTGTGTCTCATCTCCTTCAAAATCTACCTGGAGAGTTATGAAAAGAAAATATTCCCCGGTTCCTGTCCAACCAGGACTGTTCTTCCACCAATCTTCGGTATTTTCACCATTAATTTTAAGCGGAATGGTAACCGTTGTTTTATTTTCGCTCAGGCTCGCCCAGCCGCGGGCAACAAGGGTGGGGTCATCTTTACCTGAATTCATACCGACCCACACGCCGGCTTTACCTGTAGGCAACCCTGTCAATGTTAATGACTTAGGCTCATCCGTGGAACCATTATCACACCCCGCCAAACCTAACGCAATTATCAACATACCAAGAACAAAAAAATTGCTTTTCTTCATCGTGAAAATCCTTTACGGTCTTTCCCGCCGTCATATTGTTTATTTTAGAAAATATGTCAAAAATATGTTGCCAATAAGTTTTTTCATATTTTCAACAAATTTTAGGGCGCATTGCACATAACTTGTTGCTGAACGAAAACAACTCCGCGATGGTTTCGCCCTCCTCGCTTGCGCCGCCGGTAAACGGCAGCGCAAACAAAAACACTACGATTATTTTCTTGCTTATAAAACCACCTCCGATATATAAATATAAAAACCGCCCGCTAACATGCGGAGCCGTTCTTTGAGAATTCCTGATACGCGGCGGATTGGCCGCAAATAACGGTTAAAAAGCCGCGCCGGACGGCGCGGAGGACGGGTTATCTGACATAAGGTAGAAGATATCTGATGGAAGGAAGGCGGCTGTAAGCCGGAAGCTGTGCTGCGTATACGGGTAGACTGTTTAAAAATATCGGTCGGATACCGGTTATATCCTAGTAAACCTATCGGGGGGGGGGGGTATTAAAGAATCAACAATAGCAAAAACAAAAGCGGCGGGCGGTATGGCAACGTACCAGGTAGTATTGTCGGCGCCGGTTTTTGTGCGGTACATTCCCAAAACGCTCCTTATATCAAATAGTATAAATATAATTAAAACTATAGCGCCGTTTAGAAAAAAAGGCAAGGGTCCGTGTATTATAAACAGCGGTTTAACTTTTAACCACGAAACACACGAAAAGAAAACAACCGCCAAGGAAGGAAAAAGAGTATTTTCTCACCAAAACCTTTGTGTCCTTCGCGGTTAAATTTCTTCAAATTTGGGTACTTTCGCGGTACTTGGAAGCAACGTACTTTTCTTTTTCGTGTCTTTCCGCGCCTTTCGCGGTTAAATTTCTTCAAAATTGGGTATTTTCGCGGTACTTGGAAGTCATGTGCTTTTCTTTTTCGTGTCTTTCCGCGCCTTTCGCGGTTAAATTTCTTCAAATTTGGGTACTTTCGCGGTACTTGGAAGCAACGTACTTTTCTTTTTCGTGTCTTTCCGCGCCTTTAGCGGTTAAATTTCTTAAAAATAAAATTGTAAAGGCGGGGAAGGGAAGAAAAAGTATAAAAAGCCCGCGGATTACACGGATTCTGTCGTATAGCAGGGGGACAGGACACGCCGTATGCGCCCTGTCCCCGTCCGCCCTACTGGATAACCTTAAACCACGCGCAATCGGAACCGCTGCTTATCGATCCGTCTTTACTATACCCTATATCAATAAAATGGCTGCCCGCCGTTGGAACCGGTATGGTTACCGTTACCGAATTCGTACCGGATATTCGGCTACCGCTGTAATAGCCGCTGCTGCTTGTAGCCGAGACGTTATCCAGCGTGCCGATAAAGGCAAAATCACAACCTGATTCCGAAGATACATCAAGCCGTATCGTTATGGACGTGGCCCCGCTGCTTGTAAAGCTGACGCGCGATTTGGTTATGCCGTTATGTGCTATCGCGGGGGATTTGCGTCTGCCGTCGCTTTGCACCGTCCATGTACCGCTCGATACGGAACTGTACGTGATGTTGCCGATGGACGGGGAGTAGGCGACGGAAGCTGCGTCCGAAAACGCGCCTTCGCCTGCCGTATTCACCGCTTTTATTTTATAGTAATAGGTAGCAGCGCTAGAACCAGGGTTCGTGTCAGTATAGGTAGTTCCGCTAGCGGCCCCTATTTTAGTAAACGCTCCCGACGCACTGGCTGCGCGATATACGTTGTATGAGGCGGCCCTGGATACCGCAACCCAGGTAATGGTAATACCGCCTGATGTGTTAGTTGCCGAAACATGCTGCGGTACTGCGGGAAGAACGGTTTGTAATATATCTCTTGTACTGCTTAATGCCAGCGCGGATCCGTCATACCGGAAGGTATAAATAAGGCCTTTCTGAAACTCCGTTACTCCCTGGGGAAAGGGGATTGAGGCGCTTGTGTTCCGCATAAAAAAATAACCGGACGAAGAGCCTGCCTGCACCGCATATATCGCGGTTTCATTAGGCATGACGATAGTAGAATCGGTTTCCAGCGGCTTTAATTCAAAAGTGCCGGAGGTAAAGGTGAGGGAATATATGCTTTGATTCTCTATTTTGATACATGCCATGTCCCCTGTAATAGCGGTAATATCGGGTATCGTTACTTCGGTGGTCTTTTTTTCGTCCACCCGCGCCGTAACAGGCGCTTCGTCCTGAGTAAAGATAACCTTCCCCTCAAAGATAAGCTCAAAGCGCGGGTAAAACGCGGTCCCCAGTGGATTCGGTTCCGCCTCAACCTTGGCCGTTCCCGCTGCCGGAACACGTGCGATTTGCGCAAACCGGGCGCCATCCTTATAGACAAGTACGGGAAACTGTTCCGTATTCTTGAAGAGTATATAGGTCTTATCGGATGTTTCCTCGTTCGAAGTGGGACACGCGGTAAGCAGAACCACCGTGAATATCACCGTTATAACCGGTAAAATAGATTTTTGTTTCATATAATCCTCCATAACAAAAGGGACAAGCGGTAACGGCGTTTGTCCCCTTTTCTTTTTTAATTAGTCGTAGTATATGCTTGCGGCAACCTCTGTAACGGTTATCCCCGAAGCGTTTTCGCTGCTGGGAATCGTGATTTCATACACCTTGTTTGCCTGCATGGACATATCTATAGGAACTTTTTTATTTTCCGTCCATGCCACGGCGCTAAACTCAATAACATTGGTATTATCCCCGATCTCAAAACCGCTTATCAGTTCATTTTTCCCTCCGACGACAACAAAGTCGCCGTCGGCGGATCCGTTGGTTTTCTGCTGATTCGCATAATTCACCCTTACCGATTTATTACTCAGATTTTTCACCATCACTGCCGGTTTAATGCTGTTGTTAGGCACATTGCCCATCGTAATAGTCGTGGTATACGGGACAGAAGAATTGTTTACCCGCGCGGTGTTTGCCTGAGAACGATCTGTGGTTTCCACCAGCGCGACCACCTTGCCGTTGTACTTCAATTCCTTGGAGAAATAGACATAGTAATCGTAGGAAGTGTCCAGTGCAATCGGAATGATTACCCGCGCCGCGTTCGGCGCTATCACCGCGAAATTTTGACTCAAATCCGTTTTCTTAATCTGCACCCAAAAACTGGTGTTGTTATTAAACACCCAGTTGCCGCCGCCATAGGTACTTGAAGGGGAAACCCTTACCGTGTAGCCCTGGATATTGGAATAATAGGTAAGGGTATTGAACTGGGAAGCCTGGGCTTGACGCTCTTCGTAATTGCGCTTATCCACCGCCACAATGGTGTAGAACTTTTCTTCCGGCAGCCGTACCTTTACATCGCCCAGGGAACTTACGGTGCCGATATAGTTTCCGCCCTCCACGGATCCTTTCCGCCCCTATTGTTCTTCCTGCAAAGGCGTAATTCCGTCCCATCTGTTCCCTGAGAATTCCTGATATGCGGCGGTTTGGCCGCAAGTAACGGTTAAGAAGCCGCGCCGGACGGCGCGGGGGATGAGTTATCTGATATAAGGTAGAAGATATCTGATGGCAGGATGACGGCTGTAAGCCCAAAACTATCCTGCGTGTACGGGTAGACTGTTTAAAAATATCGACCGGATGCCGGTTATATCCTAGTAAACCTATCGGGGGGGGGGGGTATTAAAGAATCAACAATAGCAAAAATAAAAGCGGCGGGCGGTATGGCAACGTACCAGATATCATTGTTCAGGCCGGTTTTTGCGCGGTACATTCCCAAAACGCTCCTTATATCAAATTGTATAAATATTATTAATAACTATAGCGCTATTTTAAAAAAAATACAAGTTCACGGTTGAAATTTGGCAGTGAATTTGACATTCCTCCCCATGTTCCGCATCTAAACTGCGCCGGGAGCCTGTTCAGATACATGGACAATTTGCCGTTATTTTTATACGATTAAGAATATACCATGAAAACAGAGCCCTTGATAGAAACAGAACCCGTTTACGATGTTGAATTGATTTCCATTAGCAAGTATTATGGAAAGTTCGCGGCGGTTGATAACTTTTCGCTTGCCGTTCCACGGGGCAGTTTTACTACCCTGCTGGGGCCTTCGGGTTGCGGCAAGACTACCCTGCTGCGGATCATAGCGGGCTTCTTCGAGCCTGACCGCGGAACGGTGCGCATACGCGGAAAGGATCAGCAGGGCGTAGCGCCGGAAAAGCGCAGCGAGGGTATGGTTTTCCAGGATTACGCCCTTTTTCCGCACATGAATACCGCCGAGAACCTTGCCTACGGCCTTATCCTGCGGAAACTTCCCCCGGAGGAAAGGCGGCGCGAAGTGCAAAGTGTCGCGGAAACCCTGGGCATTGAGGGCCTTTTAAAACATTATCCCTCAGAGCTTTCAGGCGGACAACAGCAGCGCCTGGCGCTGGGCCGCGTTATCATCCTCAAGCCCCAGATACTCCTCATGGACGAGCCTCTCAGCAACCTCGATGCCAAGCTCCGTGTTCATGTCCGGGACGAACTTAAAGACATACAGAAACGGCTCGGCATTACCACGATATATGTTACCCACGATCAGGAGGAAGCGCTTTCGCTTTCGGATTGTCTTGCCGTTATGAACAAGGGCCGCCTTGAACAGCTTGGACGGCCTGAAGATGTCTATATGCGCCCCGCTACCTCCTTTGCCGCCGACTTCTCTGGCCCTGCAAATTTTCTTACTATTAATGGGAAAAGATGCCTCATCCGGCCTGAATGGATAGAGGTACAGGAAGCGGATAGCCGCGCCGCGCCGTCCAGCTTATCATTAACCGGAAAGGTAAAATCCGCGGATTTTTTCGGCAGGGTAATACGGCTCCGGGTGGAAATAGACACTGCCGAAGGACGGGGCCGGCTCATCGCGGTGGACATTCCTTCGGGGCTTCCCGGCGAAGAACCCAGGTTCGGCACGGGAAGCAGGGTATGCCTGCTTGTCAGGCATATCTGGGAACTGCCCGCGGATGAAAGAGCGGAGGCAACATGACTATAGATTTTATTCAATAATTTGTGTAAATTAATATCGAACATACCTGAGTAGTTACATCGAACTTCAGTTCACATTCACGGATAAAAATTCTAAACTTGTTGATATCGATTAACGATCAACATAGTATGTTCTACCAATATATCGAGGGGTTTAAAGATGGTCATTCATCGCAATGAAATGAAAGTTGAAGACAAGGAAAAAATGCGGGAGGGGAAGGGAACCACTCATTTTACCTATCTTCTGGACGGCGGCAAGGAAACCAACGCACGGATGTTTGCGGAAATCACCCTGGATCCGGGCTGTTCCATAGGCTGCCACAAGCATGAATCGGAAACTGAGTATTACTTTATACTTTCAGGTACTGGTTTAGTCAACGACAACGGCAAGGAAGTTGCGGTAAAACAAGGTGATGCTATTATCACCGGGCACGGCGATTCCCACAGCATAGAAAACACGGGAACAACACCCCTGGTATTCCATGCAATTATTGTTACCTATTAGCCTATGTGCGGTATTGTTGGATATATAGGCAGGGAAGACGCGGCCCCGATTCTGCTTAAAGGCCTTAAAAAGCTGGAATACCGGGGGTACGATTCCGCGGGTATAGCGATCCTGGGGGCGGGCGGTCTTACCGTCCGTAAATCCAGGGGGGGTATCAAAAATCTGGAAGAAAAAATTGAGGCGGAACTGGCCAATGGAACCCTTGCCGCTTCAATAGGTATAGGCCACACCCGCTGGGCTACACACGGCGAGCCGTCGGATATTAACGCCCATCCCCATACCGATCTATCCGGCAATATCGCGGTGGTTCATAACGGGATCATCGAAAACTACGCACGGCTTAAAGCCTGGCTTCAGAAGCACGGGGTTGTTTTCCGCAGCGAAACCGATACCGAAGCCGTTGCCCACCTTATTGATCTTCACTACAACGGCGATCTCTTGCAGGCGGTAATGGAATCTCTTATACGTCTTGAAGGTTCCTACGCACTGGCTGTCGTCTCACGGGACGATCCCGACCGTATTATCGCGGTGAGGAAGGAAAGCCCCCTTGTTATAGGCAAGGGTGATGGGGAAAATTTTATCGCAAGCGATGTGCCTGCCCTGCTTGAATATACCCGTGATGTATACTACCTGCTGGACAGGGAAATCGCGGTGCTTTACCGTGATAAGGTCGAATTTTACGACGGGGACGGCCGGCGCATAGAGAAGAACATTGCCCATGTAGACTGGGATGCCGGAGCCGCTGAAAAAGACGGCTATGAGCATTTCATGATCAAAGAGATAAACGAGCAGCCCAAGGCCCTTACCAGCGCGTTGCGGGCGCGGATACAGGCGGACGCGGGGCAGGACGCTCAGGGCGGTGTACCGGTCAAGGCCGTCAACCTGGAAGAGATAGGCTTTGATTCATCCTGGGCTCAGGCAAACCGCGTGGTCATTACCGCCTGCGGCACGGCTTGGCATGCCGCCGTCATAGGCAAATATGCCTTCGAGCGGTATTCGCGGATCAGCGCTGATGTAGACATAGCCTCGGAATACCGCTACCGGAACCCTATCTGCAATCCGCAGGACATATTTATTATCATAAGTCAGTCGGGGGAAACCGCCGATACCCTGGCGGCTATGCGCATGGCGAAAGAAAGCGGTTCCCGCGTTATCGCAATCACCAACGTTGTCGGTTCAACCCTTGCAAGGGAAGCTGACCTCGTGATGTATACCTGGGCAGGGCCGGAGATCGCCGTAGCCTCCACCAAAGCCTTTACCACCCAGCTTATGTGCCTCTACCTTATCGCCCTGCAATTCGGCGTGCTCCGGGGTGTTTTAAGCGGGGATGAGCTTGCGAAGTCTATCAAGGCATTGGAAGAGGTCAGCGGCCAGGCGGAGAAGATACTTAAAGACAAGGAAACCATACAGCGTTTTGCGGCGCGGCACTTCACCAAGTCCAAGGTTTTCTTCATGGGAAGGCTCTTCGATTATGCGGTAAGTCTGGAAAGCGCACTTAAACTTAAAGAGATAAGCTATACCCACTCGGAAGCCTTTGCCGCGGGGGAACTCAAGCACGGCCCTATCGCGTTGGTAGACGAATCTACCCTGGTAGTCGCCATCTGTACACAGACCGTCCTTTTTGAAAAGATGGATTCAAATATAAAGGAAGTCAAGGCGCGCGGCGCTTCAACCCTGGTCATCACCTATGATGATGTAAACTATTTTGACCAGAGCGCCGATGAAATATTCCGCATACCCCGCCTTCCCGACGGCCTTAGCCCCATGCTTTCGATCATACCCTGCCAGCTCTATGCGTATTACTGCGCTGTCCAGCGGGGCCTTGATCCTGACAAACCCCGGAACCTGGCCAAGTCGGTTACGGTGGAGTAGGGGCCGGCGCATTGTTTAGACTAAAGTATCGGATAAAAAATTTTAACCGCAAGTAGCTGCTCAGGAGGGGGGCCTGTTTCCGGGCTTTTTTTCGCATACCGCAGCCTCCGCTCTCCGGCCCCCCTACGGGCGCACTTCGTTGCGCCCTACCCCCCCAACCCAAGATAGCATTTGTTTTTGGGGGCGGCTGAGTAGCTACTAAAATTTACTGTGCAACGGCCTTGCGCGCCGTTTTAATGCAATCCGAAAAATTCTTCAAGAAAGGCGGCGACACTTTCCTCCGCATTGGAACCTATAGTAATATCCGCTGCCTGCCGTACCGTCTCTTTCGCGTTGGAGGGCGCAACAGAATAGGCTGCGCCTTCAAAAAGCGGAAGATCGTTTTCCTCATCGCCAAAGGCCATCACCTGCGAAGGTTCCAGACCGCGTGTTTCCAGGGCTACGCGCAGCCCCCTGCCCTTGGAAACACGGCTGTTCATTATTTCCAGGAAAGTCCTCAACGTCCTTGCTATATAGATGCCCCTGCCGAAACGCTCTTCAATAAGGGGCCTCACCTTATCCTGAACTTCAGGCTCGGCAATGAACATGCTCTTTATACAGCCTGAAACGCCCGGCAGGGTCAGGGCTTCTTTCAGGTCCCCAATCTCCGCCTTTATTCCGGTATGATTGAGGTACATCTCCGCCCCGGGCCCCCACTTTTCCGCCATCAGGACGCGGCGGTACTTGTCCGCCGGGGAAGCCCCGTCCGGCGCGTCCCCGCGGGGCGGCAGGAAAACCTGGTAGTAAAGCCCCAGCCTGCGGGAAATATCTACGCAGAAATTCACGGCTTCAGCGTCAAGCAATGTCGCGTCAAGCACCCTGCCGGAAGGCATTTCGGTAACTTCCGCTCCGTTAAAGTAAACCATAGGCCCTTCCGCGCCTATAGGCAGCCTAAAGCGTTCCGCCGCCTCCACCGCCCTGCCGGTACAGAGGATGATCTCTATACCCTTTGTACGCAGCGCCTTCAGCGTGTAAAGGGTCCTATCTCCAAGCACCGCGCCGGGCATCAGCGTAGTACCGTCAAGATCCAGGGCAAGGGCCTTAATGTCCCCGGGGCCAACCTTAATATCCATCATAGACGCGCTACAAAGCCCTGACTATGGCTTCCGCCGCGGCCCGGCCGTCGGCAATAGCCCTAACTACAAGGCTTGCCCCAAAACGGGAATCGCCTGCCGCCCAGACTTTCGGGTTGGAGGTATGAAAGCTGCCCTTGGTACGGATATTTCCCCGTTCATCCAGGTCCAGGCCAAAATCCCTTACTATTCCTTCCTGCACAACATGGGTAAAACCCATAGCGAGCAGCACCAGATCCGCCCCAATCTCAAAGTCGGAACCCGGCACCTCGCGCATGTTCCACCGGCCGTTTGCCATGGTCCATTCAATCTTACAGGCATGAACCGCCTCGACCTTGCCGTTTCTTCCAATAAAAGACTTGGTGTTTATCGACCAAAGCCGTTCGCTCCCTTCAAGGTGGGAACTTGAGGTCTTGAGCACCTTGGGCCAGAGCGGCCAGGGTTCTTCGGGCGGCCTATGCTGGGGGGGCTTGGGCAGCACTTCGATCTGCGTTACCCGCAGGGCGCCCTGACGGTTTGCCGTCCCTACACAGTCGGAGCCGGTATCGCCGCCGCCTATTACCAGCACACGCTTGCCGTAGGCGGTAACAGGCTCTATGCCGCCGGTCGATTCCCCTGCCAGGGTTCTGTTCTGGAGGGAAAGGTAATCCAGAGCCTGTACTATCCCCGCGTTTTCCCTGCCGGAAATGTTTATATCGCGGGCGGCGCGCGCTCCAATAGTGAGAAGCACAAGGTCAAAACCGGCCTCCAGCGTTTTTGAATCTACAAGTTCGGCGTCAGCGCCGTTGGTTCCAAAAGCGTAAGGCGCGGATCCTATACGGGCGTTCAGTTTAAATGCAACGCCCTCTTCTTCCATCACCCTGATTCTGCGGTCGATAAAATTCTTATCCAGTTTAAAATCGGGGATACCATAGCGGAGGTATCCGCCTACCTTCCGGTCGCCCTCGTAAACCGTAACGGAAAAACCCGCGCGGTTAAGGAAATAGGCGGCGGAAAGTCCGGCAGGGCCGCCTCCCGCAATAGCGACTTTCTTGCCGTTCCTCTGCCTCGGCGGCCTCGGCGTAACTATGCCCAGTTCGTAGGCTTTTTCTATAACCGCACATTCATTCTGCCTGATCGTTACCGGCTCGTCGTTGACCCCCAGTACGCAGGAAGCCTCACAGAGCGAGGGGCATACACGGCCCGTAAATTCCGGAAAGGGATTGGTCTCCTGCAAAAGCGCCCATGCGCCCCGCCAGTCCCCGCGGTAAAGGCGGTCCTGCCATTCAGGCATCACATTGGAAATCGGACAAGCCCAGTGGCAAAAGGGCACCCCGCAATCCATACAACGGCTGGCCTGCTGTCTCCGTTCATCATCGGAAAGCATGATCTCCACTTCACTATAATCGTTAATACGCTCTTCTACCGGCCGGTAGCCTGAATCCTTCCGCCGTATATCTAAAAATGCACCTGGCTTACCCATGTTTAACTCCTCACTTCCAACTCTTCCCGTATCCGCACTTCGTACACCTTTTGATTAAGATCGGCAAGCAGCTTCTTTTGGAGAGCCGTCTTGTACTCAAGGGGAAGCACCTTGATAAAGAGAGGCCGGGTTTCAGTCCAGTTATCCAGAATAGACCTTGCATACTCGGAACCCGTCCAGTATATATGCTTGCGTATCATATCTTTGACGAAATTTTCATCTTTTTCGTTATCAAGACCGGAAAGCTCCACCATATTATGATTAAGGAAATAGGTGAAATTACCAATCCGGTCAAAGACGTATGCAATACCGCCGCACATACCCGCCGCAAAGTTACGGCCGACCGTTCCCAGGACAACAAGATTGCCGCCTGTCATATACTCGGCGCAGTGATCCCCTGTCCCTTCTACTACGGCTTCCGCGCCCGAATTACGCACACAGAAACGTTCCCCGGCAACCCCGGCAACGTAGAGTTCCCCCGATGTAGCCCCGTAAAGCACGGTATTCCCTACAATAATATTCTCGTTGGTTTTGAAGTTTGATCCCCGCGGCGGCGCCGCAACGATGCGTCCGCCGGAAAGCCCTTTGCCCAAATAATCGTTGGTATCGCCGGCAAGCCTAAAAGTGATGCCTTTAGCAAGAAAGGCGCCGAAACTTTGCCCCGCCGAACCTGAAAAGTCCACCGTAACAAAATTATCCGGCAGGCCCTGACCGCCGAAACGCTTGCTTACCTCGTAGGAAAGCATAGCCCCAACCGCCCTGTCGGTGTTCTTTATAGGGAACTGCAAGGCACAAGGTATCTTCCGTTCCAGGGCGGTAAAGCACTTCTCGATAAGTTTACGATCAAGCACCTTCTCTATCTTGTGAATCTGGTTGTGCGTACAGTACAGATCCTTCCCGTTAGGTATCTCATCGGGCCCTTCAGCCTTGTAGAGTATCTCTTCAAGGTTAATCCCCCTGGATTTGGCCTTGGTGTTCGGTCTTAGGGTCAGGAGATCGGAGCGGCCTATAAGTTCATCAAAACGCCTAAAACCCAGGGATGCCATGATCTCCCGCGTTTCTTCGGCAAGGAAGCGGAAGTAGTTGACGAGGTATTCAGCCTTGCCCGAAAAACGCTTCCGCAGGGCCGGATCCTGGGTGGCAACCCCCATAGGACAGGTATTCTCGTGGCATTTGCGCATCATCACACAGCCTAAAACAATGAGAGCCGCCGTACCAAAGCCGAATTCCTCGGCGCCCAGCATACCGGCAACCACAATGTCCCTGCCGGTTTTGAGTTGGCCGTCGGTCATCAGCCTCACACGGCCCCGCAGCCCGTTCCGCACCAATATCTGGTGGGTCTCGGAGAGGCCCAGTTCCCAGGGAAGGCCCGCATGCCGTATGCTTGACTGGGGGCTTGCCCCGGTTCCGCCGTCGTAGCCTGAAATAAGGATATTGTCCGCATGAGCCTTGGCAACACCGGCGGCGACTGTTCCTACCCCGCTTTCGGAGACCAGCTTGACGCTGATCCGCGCTTCAGGATTGGCGTTTTTAAGATCGAAGATAAGTTCCGCAAGATCCTCTATTGAATAGATATCGTGGTGCGGCGGAGGGCTTATCAGGGTAACACCCGGGGTCGAATGGCGGGTGCGGCCTATATTATCATCAACCTTGTGGCCGGGAAGCTGGCCGCCTTCGCCCGGCTTGGCGCCCTGGGCTATCTTTATCTGGAGCTCAACGGCATTTGCCAGGTACTCGCTCGTAACCCCGAAGCGGCCGGACGCTACCTGTTTAATGGCGCTCCGGGTCCACGTGCCGTCGGGTTTCTTTGCGAAACGTTCGGGATCTTCACCGCCTTCACCGGAGTTGGACCTTCCGTGGATAGAATTCATGGCCTCCGCTATAGTTTCATGCGCTTCACGGGAAATAGAGCCAAAGCTCATGGCTCCGGTTGTAAAACGCTTCATCACTTCTTCAACACTCTCCACTTCTTCAAGGGGAACAGGCGCGGCGGGAGCGTCCTTTACCGTGCCGGGAGAGGCAAAGTCAAGAAGGCCGCGTATCACATGGGGGCTCTGGTTGAGTGTATTGGCCGCGGTGGAAAACTGCCTGAACTTGCCTATATCGGCGGTGCGGGTTGCCCATTGCAGAAGGTGTATGGTTTCAGGATTCCAGGCATGACGCTCGCCGTTCTTGCGCCACCGGTACTGACCCAGCCCTTCAAGCAGATAGTCCGGCTCGGAGGGCTCTTCCCCGGCGCGGGCATAGGCTTCCCTTGCGGCGCGGTAAACGGCAACGGCCTCGGCCTCCAATTCGGCAAAACCCAGACCCTTAATGCGGCTTAAAGTTCCCTTGAAGCACTTGTCTATCACTTCATCGCCTAAACCTACGGCCTCAAAAATTTGGGATCCCCGGTAAGAACGCAGGGTACTGGTACCCATTTTCGACATAACCTTGAGCATGGCCTTCTGTAAGCCCTTGATATAATGCGATTTTGCGCCGACAAAATCTTTTACCCTCTCGGCGTCAGGCCCCCGGCATATAGCCGCAATGGAAACCAGGGCGCCGTAGGGTACGATCAGGTCGGAACCAAAGCCGAAAAGCAGGGCAAAGTGCATGATCTCACGGGGTTCCGCGGATTCTATGATAAGGGATGCCTTCATACGCAGGCCCTCCCGTATCAGGCCGTGATGCACAGCCCCCGCCGCAAGCAGGGCGGGAACCGCGCAGCGCCCCGCTTCAGGCAGAAGCGCCGCCCTGTCCGACAGCACAAGGAGCGTAACGCCGGATTCAACGGCCTTGACCGCCTCATCTATCAGACGATCCAGGGTCGCCTCAAGGGCCGCTTTTTCTCCTTCCCGTACAGCCTCTTCACTTACCAGAGGTACATAAAAAGTCGCGTCCAGTTTTTTCGATCTGAATGTTTTAGGGTTGATCTCAAGCAGCCGGTCAAGTTCATCGGGGGTCAGGATAGGATTCCGCACCTTGATGCGGCGGCAGTGGAATTCGGTCTCGTCCAGAAGATTTTCATGGGCCCCGATAAAACTAGTCAAGGTCATAACCAGGTCTTCCCTGATTGAATCGATGGCAGGGTTGGTAACCTGGGCGAATATTTGTTTAAAATAGTTATAGACCCGCTGGTTCTTGTCGGAAAACACCGCGAGAGGTGTGTCCGTACCCATAGAACTGGTCGGCTCCTGGCCGGTTTCCGCCATAGGCACGAGGAGCCGTTCCCGATCCTCGCGGCTGTATCCCAAGGCCCGCTCCATAAAGAGCATGACCGCCTCGGTCTTAACCTCCGGATCGCCGAATATGGCCTCGGTTGAAAGAGTAGAGTCGTGATTCTGATCCAGCTTCGTTATATGCCGGGCTACCCAGTCGGTATAGGGTTTACGCTGGAACACGCAGCGTTTGGCCTCATCATCAGGAATAATGCGGCCTTCTATAAGGTCTACAAGGAGAAGTTTCCCCGGACGGAGTCTATCCTTCCTGACCACCTCGCCGCTCTTAAAATCCTGCACGCCGGTTTCGGAGGCCATCACGATAATGTCATCTTTGGTAATAGTATAACGGGAAGGCCGCAGGCCGTTCCTATCCAGGGTTCCCCCTACATAGCGCCCGTCGCAAAAAACCATAGAAGCAGGCCCGTCCCACGGTTCCATGATGCAGGCATGATATTCATAGAAAGCCTTGAGCTCTTGGGGGATAGGATTACGCTCGTTCCAGGATTCGGGGATCAGCATCATAAGGGCGTGGGGAAGACTGCGTCCTGCCATAACGAGGAGTTCCAGCATATTGTCAAAGCTGGCGGAATCGCTCTTGTCCGGCTCTATAACCGGAAGGATGTCCTTGAGGGCGTTGCCGAAGCGGGGGTGGGAGAAGAGGGATTCCCTTGCGGCGGTCCAGAAGCGGTTCCCCTTGATCGTATTGATCTCGCCGTTGTGGGCTACCAAGCGGAAAGGCTGGGCGAGGGGCCAGTTTGGAAATGTATTGGTAGAAAACCGTGAATGTACCAGGGCGACCGCGGTCTTGACGCTTTCGTCCTGAAGTTCAGGGTAGTAATCTTTAAGCTGAGTGGGCATCATCATGCCCTTATATACGATAATCCGGGAAGAGAGCGAAGATATGTAGGTCTCCGCTCCGGCTTCCGTTAAAACTCTATCGGCGGCCAGTATCTTTTCAAGCCGTTTACGGAAGATATAGAGCTGAAGCTCCAGGTCTGAAACACCCTCTTCCTGGGTATGCGGGCCGTCCTGTACATCATTCCGGTCCTTATCTGTCCCGGCGTCCCGCCTGTCTTCACTGTCTGAGAAAACACGGGAAACCAGAACGATCTGCCTGATTCGGGGCTCGGCGCTCTTCGCTATAATACCTATGACCTCGTTATTGACGGGAACATCCCGCAGGGCTAACACCGCAAGGCCGGTTCTTTCGGCCTGTTCCTCTATAGCTTTGGTAATTATACCGGCAAATTCTTCCGCCTTATCTTTAACTGCCGCGCCGGGAAAAAACACCAGGCCGGTCCCATAATTCCCCGCATCAGGAAGATTGGGGATGATTTTTTTATAGTATTCATGGGGAATCTGTATAAGAACGCCGGAACCATCCCCTGTTTTATTATCGGCGCTTTCCGCTCCGCGGTGCTCCATGCGCTCCAATACTTCAAGCCCTCGTTTCAGAATTGCATGGGACTTTCTACCCTTAATATCGGCGGCAAAACCTATGCCGCAGGAATCGTGCTCAAACTCCTTCCGGTATAAACCGCGGCGGTTCAAACCTTTCCTCCCTGCACTATAGGCCGTACTTTGCTCATCCAAACTGTCTTCCGCTTCCTTACATGTAGAACCTGCTTGCTGGTCAGGCCCCTCCTCGTATGCACCCATCATTAGCTCCTTGCAATTTAAAAATCCCCTGTCAAATCTATATGATACAAAAAAAAGCAATTTTATACAAGATAGTTGAATAAATTTGCAAGAATTCCAAGTTCAGGAGTTTGCGACAACTAAAACCACCGATAAGGAAGAAAAACCGCGAAGGCGCACCATGGCGAAGAAAGTAAGCAGCGTTTTTACTTTCGACTCCCCTCCGAAAAGTCCGCAAAGTGTGATATAATAAAAACAGCGGGGAAATATGTTTCAGAAAAGCATAGTGCAAGAAGATATGTTCAAGCCGGCATCCTAGGAGTTTGTGGGGCTTTGCCCAAAAATCGTATAAATTTGCAATTTATTGCAAATTTATACCTTGCAAACTCCCAAAGGAGCCCCATTAATCGGAATTTTTGCATGAATATGCAAAAATTCACCAAAGTCCCACAGGCTCCTAGCAGCCGCGGACACGAAGTGTCCGCGGCTGCTAGCGAACACTCTTTTGCTGATACTCCGTTTTCTGCTCGGCGCTTCACTGCCAGCCGTTTGAATCTCCGGTTTTCGGAGGGGACTCAAAAGTAAAATTGCTGCGCAAGCACTATTCTTGACCCATAATTCGATGATTGATTACCTATCTTTAGAAAGAATTTAACCGCAAAGTGCACAAAGGAAAGACGGGGCGCGGAGTGGACCTGCCCTTCAATTCTTCGTGCCCCGGAACCCCTGGGTGCCTTTGTGGTAAAATTTCTTCGTTCTCAAGTTTGGGTCAAGTTTAGCGCAAGCAGCGGGGTATATACCCTTCATAAAACAATCAATGTACCGCATTGTATTCATGGCGGGATTTTTGAGAAACCTTATATACAGCTTGCTATAGCGCCTTCCAGGGAATCAAGCTGCGGTTCGATGACGGCTAACGGATCGACCCCCTTGTGGAATATGTTTAACCTTTCAGGAATTTTTACCCGCTGCCCTATGGTATTGGCAATGGTATCCGCCGATTTTGCCGGATGTCCGGTACAGAGTACAACGATATGGACATGGCCGGAAAAATCGCGGGACGCGCTCAACTGTTCCGCTGCGGCAAAGGCTACGGCGCTATGCGGATCGATGATGATTCCATATTTTTTCCAGACCTTTTCCATAGCAATCTGAGTAGCCCTGTCGTCTATTGAGATCGGAAATATCATATTTTTCATCACCGCCGGGGCTTCCTCATAGAAAGACAAAAGGCGTTCAGAATTGCTGGGCATACCTACATCCAGTGCGGGAGAAATTGTGGATTGCAGAAGGTGCGGCGTAAATTTTTTCCCTTTAATAAAACCGTCAAAGGTATTATTTCTATTCATGGCCGCGATAAACCCGTTTACCGGCATGCCGAATTTCCATGCGTACAGGCCGGCAATAAGGTTGCCAAAATTTCCGCAGGGCACACTGTATATCATTTCCCCTTGCAGGGTTTGCTTGATTTTGATAAAGGCATACAGATAGTATAGAACCTGCGCCAAAAGCCGGCCGGGATTGATGGTATTGGCGCTGGTGATATTATACCGTTCCGAAAAAGGACGGTCGCGTATAATTTCCGTAACAAGCCTTTGGCAGTCGTCAAAAGTTCCCTTTATCTGGACAGGAATAATATCCCCTCCTCTGGGGACAAAAGCCGCCCGATCAAGGCCGAAGATCGGGCCGGAAGGATAGAGCATTACCGATGTCAGGTTTTTCCGTTTATTAAAGGCATGGGCTATACTGACCCCGGTGTCCCCCCTGACCGCGGAAACAACCATCGCCGCCCCATTGTTTTTTAACAATTCTTCCATAACTGCGGCAAGAAAGGCAATGCCAAAATCCTTAAAAACTCCGGTGGGCCCATTGCAGAGGTTAAGCAAAGAAAAGTTTTCATCCAGTTGTATAAGTTCAGGCTCAAAGGCAAAGGCGCTTTCAGCAACCCGCGACGCGGAAAAAGGGTTCAATTCCCCCTGGAGCAGAGCAGGTGCAACAGTAGCCACCAGTTCAGGATAGGTGGTACTGCTATTCATATACAAAAAGAATTGGCGTAAATCCATTACCGCAGCCGGAACATACAGTCCCCCGTTCTGGGGCAGGCAGCGCAAGACCGCATCCTTAAACGATACTAACGGCTCATGCGCTTTGGTTGAGCGAAATTGCATCAATTATCCTTTGAAGATACTTAACTATTTAAAACATACCATTTGAATGCCGAAAGAGCAAGTATTTTCTTTCAAATGTTGAATGATTACAACCGGCTTGTCAAGTTACAGGGCATTAGGGCATCTCTAAAAACTCCATACCGGTCTTGCAGGCGCTTCTACCTTTATATCCTCTTATGTCTGTTATTTTTATGTGTATCATGCTGCCATGTAACAATCAAGGTCCCCGGTAGTTCATTTTGCCCGGTACGCGGCCCCCAGCTTCTCAATCAAATCCTCCCTGCCTATGCTCCGCAGCCCTTCCCTAATAAGAGCTTGGCCTTCCTCCCGGTTGAACTGCAAGAGCGCCCGCTGTATGCTCTTTTCCCGTCCTCCCCGGCAGACAGGAATGCTCTCCATGCCGCGGGGGTCCAGGCCGGTACGGTACATTACGGTAGAAAGGCTTCCAGGCGTTGGGTAAAAATCCTGTACCTGGTCGGGGATAAAACGGCTTTCCTTCAAAAACAAGGCCAATTCTGCCGCGTCCTCCAGGCGGCAGCCGGGATGCCCCGACATAAAATAAGGAACAAGGTACTGTTTAAGACCGAGCCGGCGGTTTATATCGGTGTAGGTACGGACAAATCTTCTGTATATTGCTCCATCGCCCTTTCCCATAGCGGCAAGTACATTTTCGGTAATATGTTCCGGCGCAACTTTGAGCTGGCCGCTTATATGGTAGCGGCAGAGGTCTTCGATAAATTCCTTTCCGTGTTCTCTGTCCAGTTCGGGATAGTCGTAACGGACGCCCGACCTGATAAATACCTTTTTTACATGCTTTACCTGCCGCAGAGCCTTGAGGCTTTCAAGATAGGGGCCGTGATCCGCCTTGAGCTTTGGGCAAGGTTTGGGATAGAGACATTCCCGTTCGGGACAAAAGCTCCCCTTTTCCTGCCGGGCGCAGGGCGGCGTGTAGAAATTAGCCGTCGGTCCGCCGGCATCATGAATATAACCTTTAAAACCAGGCAGCCTTGTCAGGGTTTCAGCCTCCCGGACAAGGCTCCCCCTGCTTCTTGCGGTAAGCGCCCTGCCCTGGTGAAAGGTAATGGCGCAGAAGGAACAGCCGCCAAGACAGCCCCTGCTTGACACCAGGGAAAAAGCAACCTCCCCAAGGGCCGGAATACCGCCCGCGGCATCGTACATTGGATGGGATTTTCTTGTAAAAGGCAATTCGTAGATATGGTCCAGTTCGGCAGTACCAAGCGGATAAGCAGGCGGATTCTGCACAACCCAACGCTCCCCGTCATTCCTTTCCGCCAGGAGCTTTGCGCTTGCAGGATCGGCATTGCGTTTTTGCAGCATAAAGTGTTCGGCCAGGGCCCTAAGCGACACCGGATCAGTCCCCTTAACCGCTTCGTAACCGGGTAACAGCACATACCGCCCTGCATCAGAAAAATCAGGCGGCGTTTCTATTTCGGCGCCAACAACCCGCCTGCTTAAACGGATACAAGTTCCCCGCACATCTTGCAGCCCCCGCACCGGCTCGCCCTGGCTAAGGCGGCGGGCAATCTCCAGTATAGCCCGCTCCCCCATGCCGTAGACAAGTATATCGGCCTTGGAATCGAGCAACACTGAACGGCGCACCGTGTCGGACCAGTAATCGTAGTGGGCAAACCGGCGCAGCCCGGCTTCGATACCGCCTATAATTACCGGTATATCCTTGTATGCCTGCCGTATCCCCTCAACATATTTCAAAATAGCACGATCAGGGCGGAACCCTGCCTTGCCCCCCGGCGAATATGCATCATCGCTGCGGGGCTTTTTAGCGGAGGTATAATGGGCAACCATAGAATCCATGTTACCTGCGCCGGCAAGAAAACCCAGCTTAGGGCGGCCTAAAACCGTGTATGATGCGGGGTTCTTCCAGTCCGGCTGGGGAATAATGCCTACCCGAAAACCCGCATCCTCCAGAACCCGTGAAATAAGAGCCGCGGCAAATGACGGGTGATCGACATAGGCATCCCCGGAAACAAAGATAAAATCACACCTTTCCCACCCTCTACTTTCCATGTCTGAAAATTTAACAGGCAGAAACTGTTCAGAGATTGAAATTGCTGTTTTAGTCAGATGCTGCGGCCTTTAAACCCCTACTACAGCGGTAACTTCGGGAACTTCTTTTCTCAGATAGTTCTCGATACCCATTTTGAGGGTCATTTGGGCCATAGGACAACCGCCGCAAGCGCCGGTAAGTTTAAGGGAAACCGTACCGTCTTCGGCAAGGGAAATAAATTCTACATCTCCTCCATCGGCCTGGAGGGAAGGTCGCACATCTTCAAGCACAGTCTTTATTTTTTCTTCAAGCATAGTTATCTCCTACTAAGAGTTTACCCGTTATTTGATAGTTTGACAATCCCGCACACGCCTCATAATTATTCAGAGGCGATCTTCAATGTGAAGCACGCCCCCTGCTTCCTATTTTTGCCTGCCTGTGCTATACTATACCTATGACCGGACAAAATGAGAGCCGTAAACAAGAATGGTTTAACGATGAAAGTTTTTGGAATTATTATGCGCCCGTCATGTTTGATAATGCCCGCTGGACCGAAGTACCGGCGGTTGCCGACGGACTAACCCGGCTTGCCCGCCTCAAGCTCTATGATATTTCCCCGTCAAGTTCCGGCCAGGTTCTGTACGGACCGCGCATTCTAGATCTTTGCTGCGGTATAGGGCGTATAAGCCTGGAACTGGCCCGGCGGGGTTTCGCCGTAACCGGTGTAGATATTACCAAGAACTTCCTCGAAACTGCCTGTGATGACCGAGACTACGAAAAGCTCAATATAGAGTTTATTCTGGAAGATGCCCGTTCCTTTAAGCGGCCCCTCTTCTTTGACACGGCAATAAACCTCTATATTTCCTTTGGTTATTTTGAAAACCCCGAAGACGATTTCCTGGTACTCCGTAATGTCTACGAATCTCTCAAGCCGGGCGGAGCATTTATCATCGAAACCCTTGGCAAAGAAATTGCCGTGCGGGATTTTACTGAGGGGGAATGGTTCGAGCGCGCGGGCTATACCGTACTTACCGAGTACCAAGCGGTCGATTCTTGGTCCGCTCTGCGTAACCGCTGGATACTCATTAAGGACGGGAAACGCATAGAGCGAACCTTTACCCAGCGCCTCTACGCCGCTTCGGAATTGCGTGCGCTGCTCTTAAAAGCAGGCTTTGCGTTAGTGGAACTGTACGGCGGCTGGGATGAATCACCCTATGACCAGAACGCCGCCAGACTTATCGCGGTAGGAAGAAAGGACGCATAAGAGCTTGAAAAGCAGTGTCAAAAAGTAAAGAGAAAAAGCAAAGCCCCACAAACTCCTAGGAGCCTGTGGGACTTTGGAGGGATCGACACGCCGCCGCCTCTTCCGGTAAAATTCCCCTATGAGTACACGACTGGTAAACATAGACCGGGAAACCCCCATGTTC